>JBAZFB010000026.1 GCA_041653595.1 Candidatus Omnitrophota bacterium
CCGCGGCGCCGTTAGATTTGGCTATCTCTATAGTCTTATCAGAGCTGAAGTCATCCACTACTACATGCTCATCAGCCCAGCCTTTGGTACTATTGATGCACGCGGCAATATTCGCCTCTTCGTTTTTTGCTATTGTAACCACTGAAATCTTTCTAACCATACATACCGCCTATCCTGAAGAACATTGTTAAAATGTTAAAACTTGTAAATCTTTCTCGAAGTTAGAGACTCCCGCGAAAAATTATTATCTTTTCTCGCCTTAACATAATACTGGTATGTAAGAAAATCCCTGAGCGTATTAAAGAATAATACGTTCAATATCTTGAGCCATCTTCCGGCGATTATATTCCGCCTGATTTCAATAATGCTGTATCCTGCTCTATTAAAAAGTTCGACTATATTCACCAGCCCGAAAAATCTAACATGAGTCTTATCCAGCATTCCGGCATCGCTGTAATCCCATGTCCCGGAAAGGATCAAGCGCAGGATAACTTTATAATATCTCACATTAGGAATACTTGCTATCACGTAACCATCTTTCTGCAAATAAATTTTCTGCTTTTCCAAGATATTTAAAGGCTCTATCAAATGCTCAAGGATATCCGCGTACATAATGCAATCAAAATACCCTTCAGGATAAGGTAATTGTAACTTTTCTATATCACCTGAAATTACATTGTTTAATTTTCCTTTTGCTATAGAGCATAATTTTTCTATCTTCTCTATGCCGACTACCTCTATACCTCTTTCTTTCAGCCTGGCCGACAGCCCGCCGTCGCCGCATCCCACATCTAACAGCCTTTTTGTATTCAGAGGTATTATCTCTAAAAAATCGCCGCGCTTATCTTTTTTCCTGCTCATAGATATCCAACTCCGGCGCGAAAACACGCGCGATAAAAAATACGACAAGCGGCAGAAAATGCAAGAGCATCCTGTTCAAGGCTCTTAAATAGATAGTTACATCCCCGCTTATCATAAAAAATGATACGTGGGCCAGGAAGACAAGCCCAAGTGCGATAGTAAGGAATCTTACATCTTTACCGAATAATACCCCGCGCTTGAAGCCCAGAAATACGCTGATGATAAATAACACCCACACCAAGTTCCATGCCTTTATGCCGAAAAATTGCTTCTGGTAATCATAAATAATAGGCAGTATCCTGTGGAAATTCTCCACTTTAAAATCAGACAATAACTTAACGCTCATTGCCTGGTTCGCGATATTCGAAGCAGTAGCGTGTTTTAACAAAAACATGGGCAGGGATAAAACAGCCAGTGTTACGATATAAAAGATAAATGATCTGAAAGCCCTGGCCTTACTCCCTCTTTCGCTAAATAATATAAAACTTAAAAATGTCAATATCGTTACAAGGGCCAAAAGAAGCCCTTCGCACTTCACATAACATGCCATAGCGGTAAAAATAACGGATATTATAAGATGCGCTCTATCCTTATCCCTGAACCAAAGATAAAGGTATATAAATCCTACGCTGTAATAGAAACTCAGGATAAGATCAGCGTATCCGTTAGAGGCATAAGCGTTGAAGTGCGGAATGCTTGCCAGGAAAAAAGTAAAAATAAGGGCATGAAGCCTCGTAGACCGTACATTCCTCAGTACACCATAAAAAACTACCAGGCACGAGGCAAAAAAGAAAGGTCCCGCCATCTTTGGCGCGAAATCATTGAAACGTCCGATAAAATTATGGATATAGTTCTGAACAAAAGGCCATAACCACGGGTAGTCCCCCGTAAACGTGGCGTCTTTTATTCCGGGCTTTGAAAAGATATCCAGCGGCAGGCCCTTCAATAAATACATGATCTTTGCCTTCGCGCCCCAATGCGCCACCGCATCCCATGATTCCATGGGTTTGACCAGGCTTACGAAAAAAGCAAAACATACTTCGAACAGGATAGCGCCGAAAAAAAACAATTCCGCCCTATTCATTTTACTGTACCCATGCCCGTTCTTTGATTTTTCCACCCCGGGCTTCTGGAAAGCCTTTTTAAGGACAACTCCCGAAGCCACGATCAAGATAAAAGGCGCCAGGATATTAAAAACATTAAAGCTGATCCCTGCCAGGGACAAAAAGGTCATTATGACGGCTATCGCGCCCAGTCCCATACCATATGACAGGCCAAGCCTTTCCAGAACACCTGTTTTTTTGCCGCCGTCCATTAACCGCAAGAGTAAAAATCCTAAAAAACTGGAAACCGATAAGGCCAATAAGGTCAATAGGTATACCATGCCCATCCTTTTATTCGCGCCTGAGTATAAAACTCTCTTTATTCAATGACATATAAAGCTGTGTCCCATTTTTAACAAAATCCGGTTTTTTATAGACGAGGATAAAATTCGGATCCTCTGTTTTTATGGCGGGGTATAAATAATAAACCAGGCGGGGTAGATCTATGGAATCTTCCGGTATCCCTACCACCTCATAACCGGCACCGGCGAAGAGTTCAGCTTTGCAGAATCTCGCGAACTCGTATAGATCATTGCCTAATATAATAACCCTTTTCCCTTCCCAATCCGCACGGGCAAGGCTTACGTAATCCCTGAGAGTAGACTTATCTTTCTCCAGCATAAGGCCCCTTACCATAAAGAATATTGCCAGCGCTATCCATGCCGCGGTTATAATCTTAAAGATCTTATCGATAGATAGGTTCATCGCATATCCCGTCCTTTGCCGCCTATCTTTATAAGAGCCCTCACGACCTTGCGCTGTTCCAGATCCTTGAAAGCGCGGTTTACTTCGTCCAAAGTATACGAATGGCTTAAAAGTTTTTCTAACCTGAGCTTGCCTTCACTATAGAGTTTCGCAAAACGCGGAATATCCCTGTCGGGACAGGACGCGCCTCCCCAACTTCCCCTGATCTGTTTTCCAGAAATAAGCGCATGCGGGTCAAGCCTGACCTTATCACCAGCTTTAGGATGCGTGGCAAAAACACACAGGCCCCCTCCTGCCCTTACGGCATCAAAAGCCTGCTCAATGCTGGAAGTCACTCCCGCGGCTTCTACGCTATAATCCACGCCTTTTCCTTTTGTAATCTCCATGATCTTCTTTACAGGGTCTTCTGTTCTGGAATCGATGCAATGGGTAGCCCCGAACTCTTTGGCTAACCGTAATTTAGCTTTTTCCATGTCAACCGCTATAACCTTACCGCATCCAAACAAACTTACCGCCATTAATGCGCTTAACCCTATCCCTCCCAAACCGAATATGGCTATACTGCTTCCATTTTTCGGGGATATTTCATTAAAAATAATGCCTGCCCCCGTAGGTATGGCGCAGCCAAAAAGCACGGCTATATCCAAGGGTATATTCCGGGATATCTTTACGCAGCGATTCTCGGAGACTACAGCATATTCATTCAAGGTAGTTACCGCGCCCGCGTTGATAGTCAGGCGGCCTTTTTTATATTTACAGCCTCCTGCTTCTATACCCTTACCTTTTATCCAGGTAAGGGCGACGTGATCGCCTGGCCTGACCTTTGCCACCTTTTTCCCGGCCTTGATCACAACACCCGAGCCTTCATGTCCTAATAGATGCGGCAGGTATTTATCTACCCCGCGAAAACCGCGTATCTCCATCAACTGACTGCGGCAAATACCGCTGTAAGCGACTTTTACCAGGACCTGGCCTGTGCCCGGATCCGGGACTTCTATATTATCCTCCACGACCAGGCCTTTTCTATACAATACAGCCGCTTTCATCTTCATCAACCCTTATTTCTTCCTGTCACGATATATCCTGCCAAACCTGCGGATCATTAAATCCAAAAAGAAATGGCCGACAGACAGGAAATTCTTTATCTTGAGCGCCTGCGACGCCCCGGTTTTCCTCTCATGAGATTTAGCCGGGATCTCAATATAACTCATCCCCTTGTCCAATAGCCGCGTGATGATATCGGCCTGGAAACTATACCCGTGATAATCCGTATGCCAGCGCATTGCATTATATGTCAAATGCAATGCCCCGCCATTATAATACTTGATCTTGTAGCCGCTTATGACATTGACTATAAATGTATATGTCCTGGATAACATCTCGCGCATAAAGGAACGCCCTTTGACCTTCAGGTGGCACGGGATAATGACATCCGCCTTACCCAGAAGCCTGAAGATGTCCACCAGGGTCTCCTGATATTCGGCGTTATCACCGCACACCAATTTATAATACCTGCCTTTTGCTATAAAAGCGCCGTCGATATAATTCTGGGCCAACCCGATATTCTCTTTTCTGACCAGCAGCCTGATAGAATATTGGGGATGCGCCTTCATATAATTACTGACCAGCTCTTTTGATCTGTCGGTGGAGGCATCATCAATAACAAGTATCTCCCAATCAAGCTTGACAGCGGATAAAGCCGACGTCAAGGTGTTGAACGTATCTATGATATTACCCTCTTCATTGTAACAGGACACGAACACGGTGATATCCTTCTCCCATTTGCACGCCACAAACCTGGGAAACAGTTTAGAGTCTAAAAAATAATATTCGTGGTTATCTTTGGTATTCATATTTTCCTCAAAGAAGTCATAATGTTCTTTACCATGCTGTTTACTCCCAGGTTTCGCCTCGTATTCCTACGCCAATCTTCCAGCTCTTTCATGGTTATCCCGTTTATCCTCGCAATCGCCTTTTTCCTTTCAGGCGTGGAAAAGTTTATCCTGTCCCATTCGAACGATCTTAATATCTCTAGTTCCCCCGGCGTGAATTCGTCGGTCGTAATAAGCCCTTTTCCATAACCGGAATACTCGGATATATTCTCCAGATAATCATCAGGGAGCAATCCGTCCCTTAAACAGATATCCATGAGTTCTGTCTTCGGAAGCGGCGTGGCTATGTGAAAATTTACGATATCTACATCAAGTTTTTCGGCATATCTGAACGTATCTCTTATCTGCTCCCACGTCTCTCCGGGAAAGCCGATGACAAAATTCGCTATCACGTCGAACCCTATGGATTTAGCCAGCCTCAATTTCTCGGGGATCCTATCGAGACGGACAGGTTTCTTAATTATATTGGTCAGGACATTCTGGTTACCTGACTCAATGGAGACGGTTATATATGTGCAACCGCTCTTGCGCATAATCTCAAGGGTTTCTTTATCAAGTAGCCAGGCGGTAACATTGACGCATTTCCAGGTAAGGCCTTTATAGTTTTTTATGATGCCTTCCATTATTTTCAGAGCTCTCTTCCTGTTTGCAAGGAAATGGTCATCCAGAAAAATAACTTCCTTAATGCCCTGCCTATACAGGACATCTATCTCTTCAAGCACGTTTTCCGCGCTTCTGAATCTAACCTTTTCTCCGCTTACGGTTTTGCCCGCGCAAAATATGCACTTATAAGGGCATCCCCTGGATGTAATGGTAACGATAAAAGGATAATTTCTCGCCAAAAATCCAGGGGCATATTTTAATCTGATGTTTCCGTAGTCGCAAAGGGTTATTTTCCCGCTGTCCTTATCTCCCGCAACATTGGAATAGTCCGGAAAAGGAAGCCTATCCAGATCTTTTATGAATTCCATTTCATTGACTACCGTCTTTCCGTCTTTCCTGTAGACCAAGCCGCTGATCCCATCAAGGCGCGGCATATCCTTCCTGATCTCCTCGACAAGAGTAGGGAAAGATATCTCGCCTTCTCCCATCAGCCAATAATCGACATTGCCATCCTTAACGGCCTCTTTTATCAAGACCGTAGGGATCACCCCTCCAAAAACGATCACTGAGGCAGGTAACGTTTTTCTTACGATAGAAATGAGCAACTTCGTAGAATTAACGTATTCCGTGGAAACGGAAGTTACGCCTACCAGATCAGGCTTGGTCCGTCGCAAATATTCAGATACATCCTCTTCCGAAAGATTATTAACATTGGGATCAAAAACCACGGTTTCATAACGGACCGGCAGAACGGCCTTAAGCAGACAAAGGGTATAGGGAGGAGTAGGCCATGTCCGCTTGCTCAACCACGCGTAGTTTGGCTGTATTAAAAGTATCTTTTTTATTTTATGCGCCATAGTCAATCAGCTATAAACCACCAATAGTCACCCGTATAACCTACTTCATCAAAAAGACCCTTCCAGCCATCCACATGCATCATGGTTTCGGCGGTAAGCACCCATTTAAAAAGATTCTCTTTCTCAGTTTCGTTGCGCCAGGCATCAATAGTAATGTAACTATTGCCGCGACAGACTCGTTGTATCTCGCGAAGCGCGGTCTTAAGTCTCTCTAGAGGAAGATTGTGTATAGAATTGACTGATATGACCAAGTCAAAACTTTTGTCCGGATAAGGCAGTTTTTCCGCACTCGCTATTTTAAGAAAAGGCCTGACCGAAGGCATGGCATTCTCGACGGCGTACCTGCTGACATCCATCCCGGCTATGGTACAATCGGGCATTAGTTTTTTAAAATCGTGTAGCATAAACCCCTTGGCACAGCCTATATCCAGAATAGCCGCATTTTCGGGTAACCCATAATGATCCTTCATGCGTTTGACGACCGATCTCCATCTGCCGTCGTATCTGTAGCCGCCATAACCATATTTCCGTTCCCCGTCAAAAAATTCTTTATCGAATAATTTCGCCGTCCGGACAACCTCGGGCGTTTTCTCTTGAAAGCGCTTGTCGTAATCCCTTATTGTCTTCGGGTGGGTATCAAGCAGATTTATCTCGGCCATTGTCATTTTACCCTTTCTTTAATACCGATGCTACCGCCAGCAAATAATTAGCCATCGGATAAAAACCTGTGTGGATGACCTCGTCATTCATGGAAAATACAAATACATTATTAAAATAAGGTTCGAGCAACCTCTTCAATCCATCTGCGTTCTTTAGATTGACATGCCCCTTCCTGCTGTCGACGCCAGCGTATTTTTTTGCCGAGATGTTAGGCGTACCCAGGATAAAAACGGCGTCTTCGGTAAGGACTTCGCGAATATTATTCATCACGGCCTTCTCATGCTTTGTATTGACATGCTCTATAAAATCCAAGGCATAGGCCCCGTCAAAAAGGCCGTTGCGGGGGGATTGCCTTGAGATATCCGCGACCTGGAAGCTGATGCCCATGCCTTCTTTCCTATATTGCCGCTTCGCCCAATCTATGAATAACGGGTCAAAATCCACAGCATGGACTTTAGAAACGGTCTGCAAAACCAGCCTGGTGCCAAAGGCGTCCCCGCACCCTACTTCCAAAACATTTTTTCTTCCTGCCAATATCTTCGAGCAGAATTTGTACCTGGCCAGCAAAAAGGATATATGGCGCGGGTCGTTCCTCCACAGGTGACTGGCTGTAGGACCCAGTTTCACCGCACCTTTTTTTCTCATTGTCTCAAACTGAATATCATACTGCCGTTCTTTTGTCTCTTGCCTCTTTCTCACAACTATATCCTTTCTGTTTTTTACGTATCAGGGTCGATTTACTTTAATCCCGTAGTTTTCGGCTATCAAGTTAAAGCAATCTCTGATAGCCGTCAATTTTATACCGGACTCCCTGAGTATCTTGGTTGAATCAACACTATTAAACCTTGGGCGTTTTTCCGTGAAACCAAGGTCGTTTATTGAAACCTCCCTGATGAGTCCCGAATCATAATCAAAAAAACCGGCCAGCCTTATAGCAAAATCCGATATCCTAGATATCTCAGGCCCTCCAAGATTATAACTGCCGAAATGGTTATTTTTCATTAAAAGTTCCGTTATCCTTATCACATCCATTACGTAGACGGGAGAAATAAAGACGTCCGAAGCGGCTGCTATCTTCTCCTTTTGCATAAACTTATCAAGCCATGAAGTAAAAATGCTCTTGTCGTATTTCTCTACTCCGAAGACCTTGGTCAATCTTAATATCAAGTATTTCTCAAAGTTATCTGCTATGAACTTTTCTACTTCCAGTTTTTGTTTCCCGTATTCCGAAAGCGGGTTAGGATCGGAGGATTCCGACGATGATTCAGTTTCACCGTCAAATACCATGGTCGTAGATAGATAAACGGGCACAATACTTGAATGCCTGCAATGTCTCAAAAGGTTTATAGTATTGGTCACGTTCACGGCGTAAGAAAGCTCCCTTTTATTCCTGCAGGTTTCTATATCAGAAATGCCGTGACAAAAAATCATATATTCCAGATCCTTTAATCTTTTAATCTCCTCCATATCCCCGCGTTTCATGTCCAGATAAATCCTGTTTTCTTTGTCCAGTTTATCCAAATCGCCGGGTCCGTTTGAATAATACGTGCCCTTTATGCGCATATTATTTTCCTTAAAATATAGATAAAATTTATTTCCTATGAAACCTGATGCACCCGTGACCAAGATCACTTAATATCCCTCCGGTTTCATTGTCAAAAGGGCCCCGTAAATGTTTTATCCGGCACATCCAGCGGGATATTGGAAACCATCCCCGCGCCTTCTTCTGTTTTTTCAGGAAAGCCGAACATAGATCTTACACTATTGACTATATCTATCGCCCTGGGATAATAATATTTTGCCAACGCCGGGCTTGTAGGGGTCGGGGTATCGGGAAATGTGATGCGCCTGGGAGCGCTTTTAAGCATGCCACAGCCTTTTTCCGCAACTAAAGCAATGACTTCAGCAGATATTCCGAAGCTCCGCCACGCGCCGTCCACCACAACCAAACGGCCTGTTTTTTTTACCGATCTTATTATAGACTCCTCATCCAGGGGCCTGATCGAGCGCAAGTCCAGCACTTCCGCGCCTATCCCGTATTTCTTAAGTATTTTACCGGCGCGCATAGCCTCTAAAACCATGTAAGATGAAGATATAATGGTGACATCCTTACCCTTTTCTATTATCCTGGCTTTACCCAGCGGTTCCCTGTACATCTTTTCCGGGACATTATCCGATATGCCGTAAAGCCAGCGATGTTCTATAAAAATTACAGGATTGTCATCTTCTATCGCCGAGATCAATAATCCCTTCGCGTCATAAGCGGTCGCCGGCATAACTACTTTCAAACCAGGAACAAAGGCGAATATGGAATTCAGGTTCTGGGAATGCTGCGGCCCCTGTCCCCACCCGCGGCCTATAAGCAGGCGAATCACCAGTGGAACCTTTAATTTCCCGCCGAACATATAGTGCCATTTAGCGGCATTATTGATTATCTGATCCAAAGACAGTATCATGAAATCAACGCGCTGATGCGTTAAGATAGGCCGCATCCCTACCAGGCTGGAGCCTATGGCTATGCCGGTCATACCGTTTTCGGCAACCGGCATATCCATTGCCCGCTTACCGTATTTTTTCTCAAGGCCAAGGGTAGTCCCGAATACGCCTTTGGGATCGGTTACGCCTAATCCAATAATATAAACCGAGTCATCATTTGCCAGGCACTGGTCCGTTGCTTCTAGAATAGCCTGAGCGTAAGTAAGTTTTCTCATCATATCTTGTTATGGGGCATAAATGTCGGAAAAGACTTCTTCCTTTTCCGGTAAAAGCGAACCTTTCGCGAATTTTATTGCGCCATCTATCTCATTCCCGATCTTCTCCCTGACGCGCCCAATATAATCTTTATCAAGTATCCCCTGTCTGATTAATTTTCTCTCGAAATTATCCAGGGGACATCTCTTAAACCAATGATCATATTCATTTGTGGTCCTATAATTAAGTTCGTGGTCAAAATTATGTCCGCAGTGTTCGCGATATCGATAAGTATCGAACTGCAGAAAGGACGGGCCTTTCCCTCTTCTGGCTTCTCTTACGGCCTTTTTCGTTATCTGATAGACAGAAGCCACGTCATTGCCGTCGCCTTTTTCCGCGCGAACGCCATATCCCATGGCAATCGCAAGATTGTCTCTATCCTTGGGTTGGCGCACCGAAAGCGGTGAATATACCGAATACAAGTTATTCTCGCAGATAAAGATCACAGGCAGTTTTTTCAACGACGCGAAATTAAGGCTCTCTGAAAATACTCCCTCTTCCGTAGCCGCGTCTCCGAAAAAACATACGGTTACCTTTTTTTCCTTTTTCATAGACGTCCCCAAAGCAACGCCCACCGCTACCGGGATCACGCCGGCTACAATGGGAGTTGAACCAAGGAAGCCCGCGCTGAGATCTATCAGATGCATTGAACCGCCTTTGCTCCTTGAACATCCTGATGCCTTGCCGTAAATTTCAGCCATCATCGCTTTTAAATCCCCGCCTTTTGCCAGGAAATGTCCATGACTTCTGTGGTTACTCAAGACGTAATCCCGTTTATCGAGGTTCGCGCATACCCCTGCGGCCACACCTTCTTGTCCTATGCAAAGGTGCACAGGACAACGCATCTCCTGTTCAGGATAAAGTCCCGCTATCCGCTCCTCTACCATGCGGATCCTCAGCAATTGATAATATAATGAAAGAGATATTTTTTTATTTATTTTCATGGCCTATGAAAAGGACAGCCCTTTCATTGTCTTTATGTTATAGCACTTATCTTCGTTTTTTAGATTTCCATTCCGGAATTCATTAACAAGTTCTTTTATCGCTTCGTCAACGCTATGCCCCTGTTTAAAGCCTGCGGCAAGAAGCTTCTTCGAGCATAGCCTGTAAGAACGCGGGTCATTTGATTCACTGATAATAATCTCGGCAGGTACGTAGTTGACTATTTTCCTAGCTATATCCAAAATGGATATATTCTCAAAACCGGCGTTGTAGACACCCCTGAGTTTTTTGCCCATCTTGAGGAAATACATATATACGGCAACCATGTCTTTGATATGTATATTGGGGCGGGTCTGGTTCCCGCCCAAAACCGTGATCTTCCCATTGGCTAATGCCTGGATAGCCAGCATATTTACGGAAAGATCCAACCTCATCCTTGGGGAATAACCGCACACGGTAGCCGGCCTGACGCACTGGACAAGGATCCTGTCCTGATAACTCATAAGCACTCTTTCGCTTACCATCTTAGTCTTGTTGTAATCCGATATAGGGACAAGAGGAAGTTCTTCGGTTACCTCTGGTTCGTCTTTTACGCCGTAAACGCTTCCTGAGCTCGCGTAAATAAACTGCTTTACCTTATGCTGTATAGCACGCTCTACCAGACGCATGGTAGACAAGACATTCACTTCCCATGCCACCTTTGAATTCAGCTCACCGCAAGGATCGTTCGCGACATTGGCCAGGTGGATGATCGCGTCTATGTTATCCATCGGGATCTTTTCCGGATTACGTATATCTTCTTTGATGACCGTTAAGTTCTTGTGCTCAGGAAGATAATTGCCGAACCACATGATATCCACGACCCTGACCATGTGTCCTGCGTCCAAAAGGGCCCGCGTAAGCATCGTACCTATATAACCGCAGCCGCCCAATAAAAGTATTTTCATATACCCTCGCTTTCAATAAACTAAAAACTCAATAAACTCATCCCACCCTTAAGAAATTTGTTCTTATTGACAGATTCGGCATTCCCTACTATGCGCACTGCCTGAGCTCCGGCAAGCTGTCCCATAAAAGTGGCGACATCTATCGGTAATCCTTTTACCGCGGCAAGAGAGGCCAGCGAAGAAAACGCGTCGCCCGCGCCGATGGTATCGACTATCGAAGTCTCAAGCGGCGCGCAGATGCATTCCGGTTCGCCCGTCTTAATGCCGATAGTATCTGTAGCGCCGCGCGTAAGCCAGCTATAGCGCGCGCCAAGTTTATCATGTAGTTTCAGGAGCTCCTCGTTATATTGCATATCGCGTTTTCCACAGGCCAGACTAAGTTCGGTCTCATCAAGAGAAAAAGAATCCGCGCGATAATATTGCCTGTCGATAAGGTTAAAGCCGTGGTTATTGCTGTTTGTCTGGCAGTTCAAGGCAAGGAAACGGGACCTCTCCTGCACGAGTTTCCTGATGGATTCCGCGCCCAACCCATGGCCGAAATCCATCATCATTACCAGGTCATAATCCTCTATGCATCCGCTTATCTTGTCATAAATCTTTTTTTGGATATCCTCTTCGGGATGCCTTTGGCTTATCATATTCACCGAGAACAGCTTGGACAACTCTTTACCTTCGTTAATCGGCTCCACGAAACGCTGTTTTATGATAGTGATAAAATCTTTATGGCGGATTATTCCGTCTTCTTTACGGCTGACATAATCGGACAAAAGGCCGTTGACCCACGGTTCCCGCCCCACCAGGCTTATAAGTTTAACATGCGGCGTAAACTGCCTGACATGACGGAAGACGGCCAGGGCGCCACCGGCCTGCATCTCGTGCCTGATAAGCCTAGCCGAGATAATACGATTCTTGGAGGTCAGACCCTGTACCTTGACGGTGGAATAATGATCAAAGATAATGTCGCCTATAACCAGGACTCTTATATCCTTGAATCCTTCGACTATTTTCCTGAAATCATTCGGCGGGCACTTTTTTTCCAATTTTTTACAAAAATCCTTTATCCCCTGCGGATGAACTTCGAAATGTTTATTCAATAACCTGGTAGAGCTAAAAACTACCGAGCCTACATAAGATACCCGGCCGCCTAATCTTTCGACAGTTTTGACATCATCGTTGATATTTCCGCTTACATCTGTTTCCGGATTTTTGTATTCCCTGCCTTTACAGTATATGTGCGGACAGACCTGTTCTATGGCCTCTACCGCGGCTGGAAAAGGAACGACCACCACATAATCGACACACTGCAATGCCGCCAAAGATTTCGCCCTGAGCGCGTCATTGAAATACGGCCTCCCTGGGCCTTTATTGACATATTTTTCTCCGGTAACGGTCACGACCAGGACATCTCCCAGCGCCCTGGCTTCCTCAAAATGGACTATGTGGCCGGGATGGATCAGGTCAAAAGTCCCGTGGCACTGGACTATCTTTTTACCTCTTTTCCTCAATTTTCCAAAGACGTTCTTTGCCTCGATGAAACTGAGTATTTTTTTTGAAGTAGGCATTTTTAACTCCCGCGCTATTAGATCATTCTTTATGGATATACTCTAATGGCTGTGATTTCAACGCATCCAGATTACAGGAAACCCAGTCTATGGTTTCCTGTATCCCGTCTTTCAACCCAATATTGTCGCCCCATCCCAGTTCCTCGCGCAATTTAGCGCTGTCCAGGATATACGCCGCGTCTTTGCCCGGCCGTTCATCAACTATTTCCACGGCATCCTTGAAATCCACCTTCATCATCCCGCAGATCATCTCTACCAACTGCCGGATCGATAGATGGGTATCGGTAGAGATATGAAAACTGCCGCCGGGCGCGGCTTTCCTGGCGATCTTAAGGGTAGCGTCCGCCACATCTTTAATGTGGATGAACGAACGCACCGAATTCCCTCCTCCATGAAGAGGTATCTTTCTTTTAAGCATTATGTAAAGGATCGTGCGCGGGATGATCCTGTAAAGCTGTTGACCGGGGCCGTAAACATTGGCGGCCCGGGTAAAAACAACTGGAAAATTATATTGCCTTAAAAAAGTGATAAGGTGCAGGTCGCAGGCAGCCCTAGAAACCGCGTAAGGCGTGCTGGGATTAAACTGGGCCGACTCTGTTATCTTTCCACTGCAATTACCATACACTTCCGGCGTAGAAACGTGGACATATTTCTTTAAAAAATCAAAATGCCTTAATCTATCGTGCAATTTCACATTCCCTATCACGTTAGTCTGATACCAATGCTCAGGATGCCTCCAGCTTTGAGCGACCATGCTCTGCGCGGCAAAGTTCACGACATAATCAGGGCGAAACTCCTTGATGGCATCAGCTATAGCCCCGGGATCCCTGTTTATATCGAACCGTTCGAATTTGAACTGCTGTCCCAGTCTGCCTGCTTTCTTCCATTTGTACGGCAAAAACGCGTCTATAGGCTCGCTGGACCGGCTTATACCCAGCACCTGTAAACCCTCGGACAGGCAATGCGATACAAAATGTGAACCTGAAAAAGAATTACTTCCTATTACCGTTATTTTTTCATTCATGATTTACCTGGAATCTGCCCTTTGATCAGCCACTGCATCAGCATATGGCCGGCTATAAGCTGCAGATCCTCTAATATCTGCATGTCGTTTACCGCAAAATGAACAGGGACGTCTAGAAACTCCAGACACCTGCCTCCGTTAAATCCAAGGATACCGTATGTCTTGATACCTTTCTTTTTCGCGGCGTGGACAGCGTTCAGAATATTAGGGGAGTTTCCACTGCCTGAAAGAACTATCAGGATGTCCCCTTCCTTGCCCAATGTCTCCAGCTGGAAAGAAAATATATTTTCGTAACCTATGTCATTTCCAAGACATGTCAAAATAGACTGATTGGCTGTTAAGGCAGTTACCTTTACGCCTATGCCTCTTTTCGTGTTTTTCGTGACTGGGTACAGCAGATCGTTAGCTATGTGTATCGCGTTCGCGGCACTGCCCCCGTTACCGCATAAAAACACATGCCTTTCTTCGTCCCATGCCAGTCTGATATCTTCAGCCAACTTACGAACAGGAGACCAATCAAAAGAAGATAAACAATCGCATAGTCTTTTTTGATAATCCACAAAAATATTATCCTCTTTATCCATGCCGGTCCCCTCCCATAATTATGGCTATTATCTCAAAATACATGCCTTAATTCAACGGATAACTTACAACTGCCTGCCGGAAACGCGAAGCGTTATAATTCTGTCGAATTTCTTTTTACGAGTCACTATGCGCCAAAAAACCTTTATTCCGAACATAAAACTTCCGAGCTCAAAAATACGCAGCGAGCAATGTTCTCCCAAACAGGAAGCGATGTTCCTGTTTTTCAGGAAAACATAGACCCGGTCACCATTCTTCAAAAAACCCCTTATATCCCCTTCCGCGGCCTTTAAATCGTTTTCTTCCGCGCTTTTGACTACATAAGCTATTCTCTTCGTCCTGCCCCATCTTTTGTTAAAGATAGCCAGGTTCCTTTTAAATTTTTCATCCCAGTCTTTTCTTTTCTTAAAACCCGTATTTTGGACATGATATACATAAGCGCCTTTTGCCATTACACATTTATAACCTGCTTTTACGGCACGCCTGGAAAAATCCGTATCTTCGAAATTCCCCGGGCTATATATCTCATCAAACATTCCTATCTTTTCAACAACTTCTTTCTTTATCAACATGCAAAAACCGATACCTGCCGACATTTCTATCCATTTGCCGGAAAAACCTTCTAAAGGCCCTGCCTGTCCCAGATTGTTGCTGGATGGGTTCACTATCCCTATGGCAGGCTCTTTTTCAGCTACCCGGATCATCTCTTCCAGCCACCCTTTATAAACTTTTGTATCATTATTCAAGATACACAGGAATGGCGCGTTTGATACCGCTATTCCCTGATTTACCGCCCCTGGAAAGCCTGAATTTTCTTCATTCCTTATAAGGGTTGTGGCGGCGGGATTTTTTTTTGCCAATTCTTTCAAATAAGCCGCGGTCTGGGCATCGCTCGCATTATCTACCAGGATGATACTGTAAGATAAGGCGGTATTCTTTTCTATGCTTTCTACGCACTTTTTTGTAAGTTCGTATTCATTCCAGACAGGTATGATAATATCACATTTTATATCA
>JBAZFB010000027.1 GCA_041653595.1 Candidatus Omnitrophota bacterium
CTTGTATAGAGGCATTCATGGTCTCGTAAAGCTCATTTATCCTTTTGACAAACGCCGCGAAGTCTTTATTCTTTTCTCCGGAACCAAAGCTGTAATTCTTTACCTTCTCTGATTCGCTATTGAATTCTTTAAAATTAGTGTCTATAGCGTATAAAACGGCCTGCCTTATTTCCTCTTCCGAAGACTCATTGAACTTCTCTCTATACACAACATCTATGGCCCTTGATATCCTCGCTTTTAATGCTTTTATATCACCCTTAAGATCATCATATTCAATGCGGATATTAAACAACTCTTCGATAGAGCCTATAAGTTCTTCTTCTTTAATATCATACGCCGCGTAATTTTCGAATAAACGGTTCAGGGTATTTTCGGCTGTGGAAATTACCAGCGAATAAAGGTCATCTATTTCCATTCCAAGGACATCCCTGCGGTCTTTATATGCCGCTTCCCTGATAGCGCCTAAGTTGACGTCATATTCTACCAGCTTCTTCCTTGCCTCATAATCCCGCGCGTATATTTTTGCCCTGGCTTCGCTGAGCGCTTTTTGTATAACCGCGTTGGCAGCTATGTCTATGCCGCCTTCCCAATCCAGTTCATTTGACAGCTTCTCTATAGCGTCTTTACCTAATATCTTGAATATATCGTCTTCCAGGGATACATTGAAATCACTGGAGCCGGCATCCCCGTTCCTGCCTGAGCGGCCGCGTAACTGCCTGTCTATGCGTTCAGAGGTCTTTGAAAATTCTGTGCCTAATATATGTAATCCGCCCTTTTCTTTTACGCCTTCGCCTAATTTTATATCTGTGCCGCGGCCCGCCATATTGGTAGCTATGGTAATCGCGCCTATCTGGCCGGCTTGTGCCACTATTTCAGCTTCATCCTTTGTCTGTTTCGCGTTCAAAATCCTGAATTGCAGGCCCGGGGCCCTTGCCTTAAGCATAGCCGCCAATTCTTCCGACTCATCCACATCGTTAGTACCTATCAAAACAGGCCTGCCTGATTCATGGTCTTTTAATATTTGCTCTATCGTGGCTTCGAATTTCTCCTGCTTTGTCTTGTAAATCCTGCCCGGGTTATCCACTCTGATAACAGGCATGTTTGTAGGGATAGGCATTACGTCTAAATTATATATTTCCTTAAACTCATCTTTTGCTTCCTGGGCTGTTCCTGTAGCGCCTGCTTTACTTTCATATAGATTGAAATAACTCTGAAGCGTTATGCTTGCCAGCGTATCCGAAGGCTGTTTAACTTCCACATCCTCGCCGTTATTGTGTTCTTTGGCCTCTATGGCTTCGTGGAGACCGTCGCCGTATCTGGAACCATATTTAGGCCTGTTTTCGTCGTCCAATATTATTATTTCTTTATCCTGGATTATGTAGTGTTTGTCTTTTATAAACAGGAAATTCGCCTGCAGGGACTGGCGTATCATGATATCTATGTCTGAACTCTCGGGTAAATTCAATTCCGCCATAAGGCCGCTGACCTTATCCACGCCTTCTTCGGTAAGATAAACTATGTCCCTGCCGTTCTCTGTTTCTTTCTTGTAGTCAGCTTCGGCCAATCCTTTTATTATATTATCTATGGCGTAATAAACATTCACGTCTTCTTTGCCTGTGGCGGCTGATATCACAAGAGGAGTCCTGGCTTCATCTATAAGTACATTATCTATTTCATCCACCAGGGCAAAATGCCTTCCCCTCTGGACCTGGTCATCTTTGGAATAAGCCATGTTGTCGCGCAGGTAATCGAAGCCAAACTCATCTTTTGTGCCATAAGTTATGTCAGCCAGATAAGCTTCTTTGCGAGTACATGCTTCTAACGCGCCGTTCCTATACATATAACTCTTGCCGTTCGGCAGGATAACGGCTGATGTGAGGCCTAAGAATTCATACATCGCGCCCATGGTATTAAGGTCACGCTCTGCCAGGGCAGGATTCGCTGTAACTATATGCACGCCCAGGCCGCTTAACGCGTTAATCACTCCGGAAAGGCCTACTGTAAAGGTTTTTCCTTCGCCGGTAGCCATTTCAGCTATCATGCGCTTGCACATGGTCATGGCGCCCATCAACTGCACATTATAATAGGTATAATTCTTGCCTTTTTCTATTACATCCGCTCTCTTGATAGCTTCTTTTGTAAGGGCAAATACTTCAGTCAGGATGCTGTCCAGGATATCCTGTTCTTTCTCTCCCGCTGATAACCTGTCTTTGATAGTTGCTCTTAACTCTTCTATTCTTGTCCTGATCTCCGCGTCACTTGTATCTATAAGATTAGCTTCTATGGCATTTATATCCTTAATTGAATCTTCCATAGAAGCTTTCAGGCTTAATTCTTCTTTATACCCATATATCCTTACCTGCGCCGCGTATGAAAGCATCGCTATATAATACGCGATCATCTGGGCATTATATTTAGTTAGTTCGTATGCGCGCCTTACGCCTGTCGCTTCAAGATAATCAGCCTTAGGAAATACTGGTTTTACAGGTTTTACAAGCGTGGGGATGGCATGGCCTGATGCCAGGGCTTTTGTTTCGCCTTTTCCGAAATACACCGCGTTTTTAAGGTCTGTAACTACAGATGGGAATAGCGTTGACAGATCAGGCGACGCGCCGTAATAATCTTCTGTTTCAGGGGTTTTTGTTTTATCAGGCGCGATTACGACTACCTGCTTTCCTGTTCCTGGTTTTTGTTTGCTTAAAATGTCTTCTATTTTAACGCCTACGTCATTGCCTTCAAGCGTCCTTGTAATAAAGAATCCATTACCATAGCCTACCACCGGCATGAAATGCTCAGGCACCCACAGGATAAAGCTCGAGCCCATTTCATTCACTTTATCTATATCCACGGTTGTTGATATTACATCTTTTACACCGTATTTATTGGCGACTGCTTTTATTACCGTATCCCCGATCTTGCCTTCTATAAGGTTCTGAACTATGTCCGATTTGACATTACCCGGTATTGTTTCGCTTTCCAATTCAAGGGTTATTTCATTGGTTATCTCTCCGGCAAGTTCTCCCCTGGAAACTTTCCTGCCTGCCCAGGTTTCCAGTACCACCTGTAATGCCTGCACTCCGCAGTTTACGGCTGAAACCCCGCCGACCGTGGCGCCTATGCCCATAGCGCTAAGATCTTCCATGGACACGCCGAATAACCTTTCGAAATTGCCTATCTTAACGGATTCCAGCGCTTTTATGAAGCTGTCCGCCAATCCGGCTTTTTCTGTCTGCGGCACGCTGTCCAGGACGCCTGTAAATTCTGCCAATAATTGTTTTGCTGAAGTAAGTACGAGAATTGCCTGAGGAGAAAGTTTCTGGGGTTCGGAAAGCAGTTTATCAAGTTCCTCAGCAGGCCCGCCCCTTGTGCCGTTCAGGACAGCGGTAATAAGCCATGTCTTTGCTATTTCCCTGGCAATGTCTATCTGCGCCCTGCCCTGGGCAGCGTTTATTTCCGCTATAGCATGGCCTGAAGCAAGGGTCTTTCCCGCGTCAGGAGAACCCAGCGATATCATATATTTTTTCGTTAAGTCTTCTAACTCTTCTTTTACTTTCGCGATTGTTTTTTGAACCTGTAATTCCGTAACAATGCCAAAACGCAGATTAGCTACATCTGAAACAACAACCTTACCTTCCAATAAACCTGTATTTTTCAATATGCTTACCGATGGCCCTTCTGTCACAAACGAAGCGCCTTGTTCAGCCAAAGCCTTTATCAGATATTCCACATTTTCGATATATTTACCGATCTCGGCAGTTTTTTGTTTCTCGGTAAGTTTTTTATCTTCAAGGATGCTTACGAGTTTATTATTTGATATTTCCACCCTGTCCTGCCTGACCCCGTGGACTGTTTTACCATTCTCCGCGATATAATGTATAATATCGTAAGGCGCTGTAAGGTTATTTAAAAAACCTTTTTTCCTGGCTTCTTCATACGCATAAAGCGACGCGTCATTGACATTTTCATCCTTATTATCGAAGACCTTTAGTTCGCTATTCTCCGATATCTTAACAGCCCTGGCATCATTTCCTACCTCCACCATAAGCCTTGTTTCTTCATCCATTTCGCTTACTTCTTTGTTTAAAAAGACTCTTACCATTTCTTTCTTATCTTCGGAAATATCCAATCCCCTTAAAACACCGTTTATATCAAGATATGCGGTGCCCAGTTCTTCTCCGGTGTCCGGGCGGATTTCTGACCCTGTGAATTTCTTATCTATTTCTATCACTCTGTCGGTAACGAGCCCGATAAACGTATCCTGCCTTCCTATTGATTTACCCGTGCCTTTTATTTCAACAAATCTTAGAAGAGCTAATTCCGGCGTATTCGCGATAATGTATTCAACAGCCTTCTTTAATTCTTTCTCATTACCAAAACGCGCAGACGTGTTCCTCATAGTAACGTCATACCACAATTTATCCGCGATATTCGATATAAAGGTATCTATATCTTTTTCCATCAAAGCTGTATTTGCGAGGAATTCCTGGATAGTGATTAATTCCACATCTTTATAGACCGCGTCGTTGGAAGTTATCAGTGTCCAGCGGTTTTCTTTACCTTTTTGTTTCTGAATATCTTTAATGCCCTGCTTCTTAAGATATTCTTTTACGTTATCTTTCAGGTCATTGGTCTTCTCGCCCACCAATTTCCAGCTATTATATTCATCATCCAAATGCATAGCTTCATGCCCTATTGGAGCGTCTTGTATCCTTTTGGCTATATCAGGATGAGATTTGCTTATATAAGCGACATTGACTATGAATCTTCTATCAATTCCTATTACAGGTTTCCCCTTTCCGGATTTGTTTTCATGCGCGAACATATTTCCAACAAGAGGATTGGCCCCGAAGTTGTCTATATAATTTGTCTCTATGAGGATATCTATTCCTGATTTACCTAATGCCTTTATCCTGTTTTCTATATTTGTCCTGACCTCTTTTTCCGCCGTATCCAGCATATTGACATCGAAACCAATATCAGCCAATATGTCCACGCTTATTATATTTTTGTACTCTTTATATTTTTCGTTATCCAAAGTTTTATAATTTGCCTCTATCCTGCTCACGTCCTCCGCGGTAAAATGGTTGCCCCGGAAAATCTGGGACGTAAGTGCCTTTGTGTAAACATCAATGGTTTCTACGCCGTATTTTGAGTATTTTTTAACAATATTATCCACATCCGGTTTAGCTATATTCAGCGTATTCCTTTTCTGCCACGTTAATTCTATTTCCTTGACCGCGGCTTCTTTTACATCATCTTTATTCTCGTAGTCAAAAACACCGACCAATGTGTATAAAAACTGCTTTGTCTCATCGTTCTTATCATCTTTTGTAAATTCATCTATTAACGCTAACGTTACAGGTATATTTTTGTTTTGCCCTATCTGATCCTGGAGATTTTGCAGTTTCAGCATATCAAGCGAAAGCTGGCGCAATACTACGCTATTTAAAGTATCGGTTATTTCCGCTTTTTTGCCGGCATCTTTTTCTTCTTTGATCGACGTTTTCATGAGCTCTATTGTTTTATATTGCCCCTCTATGCGGGTTTTTAATTCATCCATTTGCTTTTGCATAGCCTTTATTTCTTTTTCCTTAAAGCTGATAAATTGCTTAATAAGGCCTTTCATGTCGGGATTGGCCTGGGCAAGTTTCATCACCGCGTTTATAGATGGCCCGAAAGAATATGAAGCTGGATCTAAAAAGCCTTTCATATCCTTAAGTGCCATATTATTGAACATCCCGGCAAACTTATCATTTTTATATAAGTCTTTAGCGTTTTTAACGGCATTGGCTGTAATGCCGGTATCAAGTAAAGACAGTACATTTTCTCCTTCAATGCGCGATTGTTTTATAAGCTCTGCTATATCCGACCCCTTTATATCTTCTCCTTTTGCTATTTTCGAAAGTGTTTCTATTAGATTGTTGTAGAATCCGGGGTTGGCTGCGTCCAGGCCCAAATCCTTCATCGCCAGCTCTATCCCGTTCTTATCAGTACTCACAATATAATTATTTATGTCAAAGTCTTCGGACAGGATACCTGCGTCAGGGGCATCGGAAAGCACCGCGAGATTTATGATCTTATTTATG
Source organism: Candidatus Omnitrophota bacterium (assembly GCA_041653595.1). Classification (NCBI taxonomy): domain Bacteria; kingdom Pseudomonadati; phylum Candidatus Omnitrophota; species Candidatus Omnitrophota bacterium. The sequence goes on from JBAZFB010000027.1 coordinate 6,087, forward strand.
TCTCTGGTGTTAAAGATAGTGATCTCCATATCTGCGGTATAAGCAAGTATATTCTCAGAGTCTTCGACGCGTTCCAGGGTCTCCTTATCCAAAAACGGAAGAGCTATATTTATAAGTCTTTCCTTTTTATCTTTATTTTCTTCTTTATTAATAATGGCTATGACAGCGAGAAGGTTCACTATATCATTCCCTGATAATTCTATATTTTTGATCTCGGCAAGTGGTACATACAGATCGGAAGATGGGTTTATGGGTGAGTCTTCCTGTTCGCCTATTATATTATTTAAATAAGCGGTAATGCCTCTGATCAGCCCTCTCTCCTGCAAATATGTTAAAAACTGAGATATCTTCTCAGGTTTAATGGGTGAAGGTTCGTCCCATCTGGAATTTTCGCCCTCTATGACAGTATTAACTTTTTCTGTAGCTACCCTATTTATGTAACTTTTCATATCTTCGCTTGTTTTCCTTGTCGCGATCTGTTTCTTGGATATGCCTTCTATGAACTTTATGAGAGTTTTGGACAACTTGCCGTCAGAACCCGGCTTTACATCCCATAAGAGATCGTACAGGTTAGACACTGTCTCAGACTCTATAATACCGGAGGAAGATCTTTTTAATGTTTCCAGGCCTGACTCAAAATCTGTTACCCGGCTGTTGATTTTATCTTTGTATTTCGAGAAAACAGCTTCTTTACTTAATGACTTCAGCATGTTTATAGAGGAATTTAAATACGCTTCAAGCGTATCCATGCCTCTTTGGGTGCCTGTCTTATAACCTTCTAAAAGCCTATTCCCGGGTCTGTTCTTTTCGATTTGTTCGTATCTCAACTTGAGCATCTCATCTTTTAACGCAGTATCACCTTCTTGCCCGATAATCTCATCTAAAAATCTTCCTGTAAGGACATACTCGGCTATCTGCCCTATCAGGCTGTCTATGCTTTCAGCCGCTTTAAAATACGAATTCATGAGCGCATTTAATTCAAGCTTTATCTTGATATCCGTCTCTGTACCTGAATTCCTGTATTCGTCCAGCAATTTTCCTGTTCTCGTGTCGCCATTCTCCCTGAATAATTCTTCAAAATAACTTTCGCCATATGCCTTTGATATTTCGGCGAGCGCTTCTAAATTTTTATTTAGCTGTGTTAAAGAAGCTTCATCCATATATATCTTCCTGTCGCCATCCCATCTATCTTTTTCTGTCGGGTGTCTCTTGCCTTCGGCGTCACTCGCCTTATATTCCGGGATCTTCCTCATAATCCTGACAAGCGCCTGGATAAGAGTTTCAGCAGTGGCATTTTCCGCGCCTATCAACTTAAGCCCTAACATCTCCTGATAGTCAACCTGCCTCAACCCCTTTTCAGTGGTTATCAGGACCATGCTCGGATTTTCTTTTATCTTCTTTGAAAGGCTTTCGACCAGTTCTTTATTTTCTGCCTCTGTTTTGTCTCCGCCTGCTTCTATGACCTTAGGGTCCATTCCAAATTCTTTTAATTTAAGAACCAGGTCTTTTATTGTTACCTGGGGATTATCTCCTATTACTCCGACCAAAGAGACCTTGCCTAATCTTTTGTCAACAATAATATCATCAACCATAGTATCTACAGAACTTTTACCTTTTTTAGCTATTACTATCTCCATATGTTCTGATTTCGCGTAAAGATATTTTTCAAGCGATAAATTATCCACGCTGCTTACATTTACACCGAATAATGCCGGCACCAGACTGCGGACACTGCCGAATGTAGCCGTGAGCCCGAGGACAAAGATATCGCCTTTTGTCGAGGAGAAGAAAAGCTCCATCTTGCCTTTTTTATCCTCAGTGCTGACCAGGATAACTTTATTATTCTTATTCTTGACCAGATCGCCATTTTGGTCCTTTATCTCTCCTTTATCTATCAATTCATTTACCCTTAATTGCAAGCACATATTAAACATATCACTATCGTCTCTTAAGCTGAGAGGCTTATTTGTGTCCCTTATGTCTTTTAAACCAGGTGTGCCACTGCTATCTACCCAGAATGCGTTGGTCTCCAGCGCCCTTATGGCGTTCTGGATCTCACTTACTGAAAATCTATCGAAACCTTTGGCTAAACTCGTATTAAAAAGCTTGTCAAACGCTTTATTGGTGCGAACCACCCCGTTATCCCAGCACCAGCCAGGTGTATCGCTGTCAATTTTAGGCATCTTATCTATATCCTTTTCATAAAGTTTATAATTCTGCCCGTCAGCGCTGGTGCCTTCCTTGCCCTTGCCTTCTACACCTTCAAGCTGCCTGAGGGTATTCAAACCTGCCTGGGCCCTCTCCATCATGCTTTCTACAGCTATTCTCGGATTTTTTGATATAATAGTGGTTTCTGTGCTTAGCAATATAGAATCTATTTCATCTACGCCTCTTACCCTGATCTTATCCAGGATCGTTCTGAAGGAAGTAATTTTTCCATTGCTATCATATATATTCTCCTCGCCGCGCAATTCCAAAGACTCCCTTGAACCTCTGTCAACTATCAATAATTCTTTAGGATTATTATAGCTGTCTGCTACTTTTTGCAGATTGAGCGTATCGCCTTCTTTAAATTCATATATGCCTTTTAACTCGATATCATAAGCTTTCTTGAAATACTCCGCGTAGCTGGAAATATATTGTTTCACAGCTTGTTCGTTATGCACTATGATTTCCGCGATTTCTCCGTTCAACATCTTCATCCTTAATATATCAAGCATAACAAGGGTCTTGCCGGCTCCGCCGCTCATTTCGCCCATATGAGACCTGCCGTCATAGAGAGACTTCAAGGCTTGTTCTAATAAGTCCAATTGATAGCCTTCTCTTTTTGTATATTTTGTACCCTTGCTTGCTTCTAAAATTGTCTCTACGGCAAGTTTGACGAATATTTCCTTTTCAAGCCCTATTTCTGTCAGATCTATATCCTCGCCCTCATACTTTATTTTTATGGACAATAGATCATCCAGCGTTAAATCCCGGCCTGTTTTTTCTTTAAAGGCAGTCTCTATGGCGGCTATTTTATTCTTGATTTTATCTGTTAAATTTAACTTGGAGGTATCTATCTTGCCTTCAAATGTCACTTTCCCCCCTTCAACGCCTGAAATCTTGCTTTTAGACATAAATGGGACTGGCCTGCCGGGCAGGAAAAACAGGGAAGCAAAAGCTATATTAGACGCCCATTCCTTGGCTGTTTCTTCAGACATAAAGTTTTTCAGGACTATTTCGGAAGAAGCTTCAACCGTAGATAATGTGGCGGCTACAAAAACCATTGAATTCAGGCTCTGCAGGAATCCGGAAGATACCTTTTCCCCGGCTAAAGTTTCCATTCTTTTGATATACCATTCGCTTCCTTTCCCAAGCCAGCCGGCAATTCTTGAACCGCTTATATTTAATGCCCTGGAGAATGTATGATTGAAGGCCTGGCCCGTTACAGTAATAGCTGGGGATTGCAATATGGGGAACAGCGGCCCGATGGTGAAGCCCATCTTCGCGAACCCTGGTATTGATACCAAAGACGCCTTAAAGAAAGAGTCTATGTTTTCCGAACTAAATAATGAGGAGTCTTTTTTATATCCGCTCCATAATTCCAAATCAGTTCCGAATATACCATTAATAGCATAATTTATAGGTATGCCTATAGCGGTAAAAACAGGGCCTGTCTTTGCGAAACCCCATGCGCCTTTAAGCGCGTAATCTGTAAAGTTCAACGCGCCTGCCGTGCCTGGTGCTCCCGCGAATCTTGCTGTTGTGGTCAAGAAATTATCCCATCGCACTCTAAATCTTGTGCTTATGTTCTGGCCTATGGTCTTAAATAACGGACCTGAGCTCCAGCTCTTTATAAGCCCTGGTTTTATTGTCCTGGTAGTCATTGTAGTTATAGTGGTTGCTTCTCCGCCTATCTCTATATTCGCGATTTTTCCCGGGGCATCAATAAAGAATTCTGGTGTTTTAGAGGTAGAGTAAATGCCGTCTGCAACCTTTACTGTAGTGGATGCCAAGAGATATTTGCCTACCGCGACAACTGAAAAATGAAGCGCTGAACCAAGAGCAAATCCTGAGGTGGCGCTTTTAACTATATCGATAAACCTGGGCAATTCTCCGTATTGTATATAACTTATAATCGTATCGGCTGTAACGCTTATGGCCGCCCCCCATAAAGCCGTCCTTAAGACTGCAAGGCCTATTTTTGCCCCTCCAAGCGCGAAACCACCGGCTAGCGTTGGTATGGCTATAACAACATCAAAAGCGATATCTTCCATGTCCAGGATATCTCTATATCCATTTATCAGAGTATTCATACCCTCTACACCGGCAAAGCTTGTATTTATCTCGCTTACATCGCTATAATCGAGTTTTTCCATGCTTTCCCTGGCTAAATCTATCTTCATGCGGATCTCAAGCCTGCGGGAAGTATCTAAATTGCGATATGCTATACCGCCGGTCCCTTGTATTTTCCCGCTAAAAAATACATTGCCGATCACATATTGCTTAAAAGACCTCCATAAACTAGGGGATTCATATTCATCTTTAAAAATTTTCGCGTAACTAACTCCCTGGGCATCAAGCATGCCTTTGAGCCTTTTAACTCCCATGTAATCTTCAAAATTTTTAAAATTATAATTATCAGCGTTTATTTGCCTTATAGGGATATTCTTTGCCATTTGCCACCAGTTCTGGCCTTCACATATCTCCATCCTGCCCAAAAGCCTGTAATTTCCATTTTTGACTATTATTTCTATTTTACTATCTCCTTTAATCTTGCTATCGCCTCCGGAGCCCTCTATTTTCTTATATGTTGAAGAAACACCATCTTTATCTATGGTTTTTATATAACCCTGCCATAAACTGCCAGAGATATCAAACTCCATCCCCTGCTCTACCCTATACATGCCGCTGAATTCCGGATTTGTATCCGGCGTGGCCCTGTTTATACTGCCTTTTACGAGTATCCAGAGATACTGTTTACTCGAATAATCATACTGGAAATCGAATTTAGCATTATCCAGGTCTTTTTTCGAAAATCCTAAAGTTACAAGCCTGTTCTTATAATCTGATATGGCTTTTTGCCAATCTGCGTTAGCTTTATTCCAGGCTACTTTTGCCTGGGCCTTTTCTTTAGGCGTAGCAAATCTATCAACAACTTCATCTCCTTTATTTCCTATCTTTGTGTTATAACCCTTATATCCTATGCTATTTTCTATTGTCAGTTTCCTGCTGTAAATATCCCAGATTTTTTTACCTTCTGCGGCTGCCTCTTGTTTTTTTAACTTCTCATATTTTCCCCAACCCGGCTTTTCCTCTGTTTCGCTATTTTTATCAGGAACGTGGTTAATTTTAGAATATTTTGTATTTAGAGTAGCATTAACATCTTTTAATAATTTTTCTAATTTTTCATTTACGGATGCAGTGATAGAATTATATTTGTCTATTTCATTTGCCGTAAGCGCCCCGTTTGAAATCTTGAAATCAGGATAAGCGTCCTTAATGATCCCTCTTACTTCCACTGCGTTTTTATCGTATTCGTCAAATTGCGCCTTGGCGAATTTCATCTCTTCTGCGCTTAGTTTATTTTTATCTTTTGATACGATATCGCTTTTCCCGGCCTGGACCAGCGCTTTTCTTACGCTTGTGATATAATCTGTGCCTTTTAATTCCTTATTGCCGCCGTTGAAATAATCAAACATCTGTTCATATATCTTGCCCTGCGATTCAGGAGAAACTATGTTTTCCATTTTGCCGTTCTCATATTTATAAACATGGACACTGTCTTTACTGTAATAAATATCGCCGCTCTTGGTAAATATCAACTCTTTATCTTTCTTATCCGAAGTATATTCATAATATGTCTCTACCGTTCCGTCTTTTGTTTTTATGCTAACTTTTTCCAGGCTTATATTCTTTTCTATGCCGAATGTCTTTCTCTGTGTTTCGCTGAGAGTATTGCTGTTAATCATCTCTATCCGCATCGTCCCTATTTTTACGCCGGATTTATTATAATAAGTGCCTGCCGATCCTGATAAAGGATTGAAGTCCGCGTCAAATTTTATCCCTTTGCCGTAGATGACCTTGCCCGCTACTTTTTCATTTTCATCCCGCAGGAATACAGTTACGGATTTGCCGGCTTTAACGCCATAAATAACACTAGGGCCTTCGCCTGAAATAACCTCCACATTATCCATGAAATTTCTTAATTCTTTAGACTCGAACTTTACATTCCCTTCGTTGTCGGTACTGACTAATACCGCCGCGCCCTTCTGCGAATAAGAGCCATTCTTGTATTCGTAGAACATCCCCTCGTTATCGCCTTTTTTATGCAAGACTTTGCCTGTTAATTGATTCTGCTCGTCCCTTAAATAGAATATTTCCGATCCTTTGTTATCCGATTCGTATTGGAGCTCTTCTTGCTGGGATATCTTAAATGCGCCGTTCTTTTTCTCATAAATTACATTTTTAAGATTGTCCTTGTAAGACCCTTCTGTCATATCTGAGCCAGAAGGCGTGTCCTTAATAACAGTTCCCGAAAGATAGGTTATATCAAAAGGTTTGCCGGTTGCTTTATCAGTTCCCTGCGCATGTGTATCCTTAGGAAGCGTCCTTATCCTTTCTCCAGAAATAATTGCTTCGCTATATTCATTGCTCCCAGTAATAGGAGAAAATTCTATAACGAGTTCAGAAGATGTCACGCGTATTACACCTTTATCCAATAATTCAGCCTTTACACCTGTTTTCGCGTCAATAATCTCTTTGATCTCTATTTTGTTCTCTCTATCAAGTTTTATTGTAAGCTTAGAATCCTTGGAGTATGTAGTGCCTAAATATTCCATATCCTTGGTTAATTCCGCTTCTATCAAAGCGCCGGGTTTATTAAGATTGACTTCTTTTATCGACTTTATTCCTTCGGTTATCTGAGTATTTGCAAGGATTACTCTGGGATTTGTTATTGAATAGATTTCCCCTACCAGTTCCGCTCTTATTGGGTCTTCTTTCGTGAAGTTGTCCTGAACTATTTTAAGGAGTTGTCCCTCGTATTTCGCCGCCGCCTTATCCGTGATCTTCTTTTCCTTAATCAGCGCGCTTATCGCCTGCGCTATATTTATCACTTCTGCTTTTATATGCTCTTTATCCATAGCAGATAATGAAGTTATGATAGAATCTATATTCTCCAGTGTAACATTCTGAACGAGGATCGCGTGATCGGTAATGAGATTCATCGGAGCCTGGGGTTGTTTCACGACAGGCACTGTGGTCTGGATATAATTGCCCGATTCTTTGTTTTTGAATATCAAGGTTGTTTCTTTTATATCGAGTTTTGGAATTGCCACTTCAGCCGAGAATATAAAATCTTCTACAGCGGCAAAACCTTTTAATATCTCAGTATCTTTTGTTGATATGGCTAACCCGCCTGTAAGAGCAGCGAGCTGTGACATAGGCATACCTGCGCCTGCGTTCTTATCCGGGGTCAACAGAGTGTCAGCTATAAGGCCAGATAACAACTCTTCCTTTGTAGGCTGCTTTAAATTATCATACTCAGGACCTACACCTATGAAAGATAACCTGATGTTGCGGCCCTGAAAAGCTTCAACTATATCATATAATTTATCTTTAGTGATATTACCCACATTAAATAATCCGTCGGTAAGAAATACTATATATGTATTGGTTATGTTGTTAGTTATGACTTCGCTGTAGACTGCTTTAAGCGCAGGGTAACCTGCGGTCATATTTTCGGTTTTCAAATTGTCTACCAGGGTATATGGATTCTTATCCTGACCAAGCGTTTTTAATTCATTCACATTGTCAGAAAACGCATATAACGCCACATTAGTTTTATCCTCAATCTTCTGTAATATTTTTTTGACCGCTACTTTTAAATCTCCGAGCTTATTACTTTCTGACATACTGCCGCTTTTATCCAGAATAAATATTATTTTTGCTGTCCCCTGAGAGGTTTTTTCATTTTCCACAAAAGCTTCTGTTTTTTCAAGATTCAACCCCACATTAACTAATATATTATCGTTTGGTGAAATCTCCGATATGCCTCCTGTAATCTGATCACCTTCCAGAGCCAGCGTAGATTTAGTTGATACAATAGTTGCGTTAGAAAATTTTACATGCTCTATGTCAGGCGTTTTTCCTATAAGTTCTTCATAGAGGACTTTATTACTTTTATCTGCTATCGTAACTCTAAAGGGAATATCCTTTGGCACATTTATCTTAAGTTTATTGATATCTTTTGATATTTCCGCGAATTTATCTTTTAAACCTGTAAATGCGTCCGCATAATAGAACACGGCATCCGCGCCATTGGCTTTGCACTGCGCTATAAAACCCTCGGCCTCGGTTTTACTTTCCTCAGTTACTCCTACGAACTGGATTGTAATATTATGTCTCTTCGCGTAATCTATTATCTGGCTCCAGGTATTCTCTAAATCAGGTTCCTTGGAACCTTTACCTTTAGAAGCTATATCAGATTGGCCATCAGTCATGACTACTAAGACCTGATTATCCGGGATATTTTTTATTGATTCCAGCATATTGGTATAAAGATATGTAGCATCTCTTCCTTTGGAAGGAAGGCTGTTGACATAAACTTCCAAAGCTTTTTTATTGCTGAATTCGGATATTTTTATATCCCCGGCGCCTTTTTCTCCGGAACCAGGGCCGAATATATTAAGCTTAAACTTCATTGAATCCGGCAGATTTTTCAGGAACTCGGAAAGAGCGCCTTTTAATAACTTTACCCTTGATTCATCCATGGTACCGGAAAAGTCCAGGGACAATGTTACTGTATTTACAGGCTCCTGAACACTAGACTGCTCTAAATTAAAAGCTCCGCTGGTATTATCAAGAGGGGTTACTGTTACTTTATAGGCGTTTTCCAGGCCTCTTCCTTTAACAATCAGCTTGTCGCCCTGCCTATCGAGTGTTATCGAGGAAGAAGTGCCCATGCCAGACGTTCCTGATATAGACGGAATATTATCTAAAATATCCTTTAGTTTCTCGATCTCTACGGGCGTATTAAAGGTTTTCTCAAGATTTTCTTTTAATCCGGCTATGGAAATGTGTTTGGCGTAATTTTTATAGTAGTTGAA
>JBAZFB010000028.1 GCA_041653595.1 Candidatus Omnitrophota bacterium
GGGAGTTGCATCTCGCGATCCTGGTCGAGCAGATGCGCCGCGAAGGATTCGAGCTCCAGGTATCGCAGCCTGAGGTCATTTACCATGAAAAAGGCGGTGTAAAGCAGGAACCCTTCGAATTTTTAACAATAGAGATCCCGGCGGAGTATCAGGGTTCGGTGATAGAAGAGGTCGGCCGCAGGAAAGGGAAATTAAAACATGTCTCACAGAGCGCGACCGGTTCGCTCCATCTCGAATACCAGATATCCACGCGCGGGATCATAGGGCTCAAGGGCGCGCTTATGACCAAGACGCGCGGCATGGCGGTCATAAACCACGTCTTCGACGAATACAAACCCGTGGAAGAGGGAGCGTTTAATACCGGCTCGCGCGGCTCGCTAGTCGCTATCGAACCGGGCGTATCCACGGCTTATGCCCTGGAGAACGCGCAGCAGCGCGGCGAATTATTTATCGGTCCGAATGTCGAGGTATACGAGGGGATGATAGTTGGCGAGAACCCGCGCGGCGAGGACATGCCGCTCAGCCCCTGCAAAATGAAGAAACTCACGAACATGAGGTCGTCCACCTCCGATATCGCGGTAGTGCTTACGCCGCCGAGGGAATTGTCCCTTGAGCTGGCTATCGAGTATATCGGGCCGGATGAACTTGTTGAAGTCACGCCGAAAAGCATACGCCTGCGCAAGAAGATACTGGATACGCTGGCCAGGAAACGCGCCGGCAGGGATAACAAGGAGTAAGGAGATGGCCGTGAATTTTTCTTTCGATATCGTCTCGGAGATCGACCTGCAGGAAGTCGATAACGCCGTAAACCAGGCGAAAAAGGAGCTCTCCCAGAGGTTCGACTTCAGGGGCAGTAAATCCTCCATCGATTATAACCGCGAAGAGAAGAAGATAACCCTTATCGCGGACGACGACTTTAAATTGCGCTCCCTCCAGGATATACTTAACGGCAGGATGATAAAACGCAATATCTCGATCAAGGCCCTTACCTATAAGGAGCCGGAGAAGGCGTTCGAGGGGACGTTCCGCCAGGTGATCGAGCTTGTGAGCGGGCTGGAGCGCGAGAAACAAAAGGAACTTGTGAAAATAATCAGGGACCTGAGTCCCAAGATACAGACCCAGATAGAAGGCGAAAAGATAAAGGTCTCCTCCCCGAAAAAGGACGACCTCCAGACCGTGATAAATCACCTGCGGAGCATAGAATTCCCCGTAGCGCTTCAATTTACTAATTACAGGTAGTATGATATAATTTTCTCCGCGACGCGCCCGTAGCTCAACTGGATAGAGCGTTGGTCTACGGAACCAAAGGTTGGGCGTTCGACCCGCCCCGGGCGCGCCATTTTTATTCGAAAATGAGCAAGATAGACGAAATATACATGTCCGAAGCCCTCAAGCAGGCCTACGAGGCGTTCGGGGCGGACGAGGTGCCGGTCGGCGCCGTCATAGTCCACGAGGGCCGGATAATCGCGCGCGCCCACAACCAAATAGAGATGCTCAAGGATCCCACCGCGCACGCGGAGATGATAGCCATTACACAGGCGGCCGCGTATCTCAAAAGCGTGCGGTTGCCCGGCTGTTCCATATATGCTACAATTGAACCGTGTTCGATGTGCGCCGGAGCGCTCGTGCTCGCGCGCGTAAAACATATATATTACGGCGCGAAGGACCCTAAGACAGGGGCTTGCGGCTCGGTCTTCGATATCGCGGGGAGCAAGAAACTGAACCACAGGGTCAAGGCCACCGGCGGGATCTTAGCCGAGGACTGCGGGTCATTGATGACGGAATTTTTCAGGAAGCAAAGGAAAAAAGGGAAGAAATAGTTTCCTTTAAGGAAGAGGGGTTAGTGAGGGGAGAAACTACGTTTCTCCCCTCACAACGGACCCGGCGAATAGCCGGGGCCGTGAACGGAGAGGTGGCTGAGTGGCCGAAAGCAGTCGCCTGCTAAGCGATTGACCTGCGAAAGCGGGTCCCTGGGTTCGAATCCCAGCCTCTCCGCCAGTTTTGAGGATAAAGTGAAAAACTACGCATTCTGCAATAAATGCAAGGATATAGTCCCGGTAGAGCACGTCGAAAAGGACGGCAAGGTCTACCTCCGGAAAAGCTGCCCCAAGTGCGGCACTGAAGAATACCTCATCTCCAGCGACGCAAGCCTCTATAACAAAAAACGCGATTTCATGGGCATCGAATGCGGCGCCTGCGCGCTCAATTGCCCGTCATGCGACAAGCACAAAGAGCCGGACATCGTATTTATAGATACGACCAACCGCTGCAACATGAATTGCCACATCTGCCTCAACAACGTCCTCTCGATGGGGTTCAAGTTCGAGCCGAGGATGGAATATTTCGACAGGATATTCAAGCATTACGCCCACCGCGACCCGAAACCGTACATACAATTATTCGGCGGCGAGCCGACGATGAGGAACGACCTCTTCGATATAATAAAGCTCGGCAAGTCATACGGCTACTCGATGAGGGTGGTCACCAACGGGCTCAAGCTTGCCGACGAAGAATATTGCAACAAGCTGGCCGACCTCGGCGCTATGATAAACATCGCTTTCGACGGCCTCAACCGCGAGATGTACACGAAACTGCGCGGGCATCCCGAGGCGCTCGACCTGAAATTGAAGGCCCTGGGGAACCTCGCCAAACGAAAGAAGGGCAAGGTCGTCCTGATGAGCGTCGTAGATAAAGAACTGAACAAGAACGACATGGGCGAGTTCCTCAGTTACAGTCTTAAGAACCAGCATATCATCAGGGGCATATATTTTATGCCTTTGATACATATGTGGGACACTAAACAGCTCGATTACGACCCGGAGAGGACAACGCACGAGGATGTCGAGCATATGGTCGAGGACGCGGTCGCCGGAGGGAACGTCGAGTTCGTGCCGCTCGGCTCGCTCTTCCTGACGAACCTCTACAAGATTTACGGTATCAAAAATATGCCTTTCCTCGGGGTCCATCCGAACTGCGAAAGCATAACTTATCTTATATCGGACGGCGAGAAATACGTATCTTTCTCGAAGTATCTCAAGACGTCGCTCTTCGCCCTCATAAACGACCTCAGGGCGCTTGAGAAGTTCGCCGCGGGAAAATATAAAGGCGGCAAGGCCGGCTTCTCCGGGAAACTGGCCATGAACCTGAAACTTTTTAATATCTTCAGGAAACACCTTAATTTCGGCGCCATGGCCGGGAAAAAAGGCCCGGCGGCTTATATCAAATGGGCCGGGATGATAGGTAAGCTGCTGGCAGGGAAGAAGGCGAAAGAGATATTAAAGAACGACACCAAACTAAAAGGCGTCCTGCAGATAATGATCCTGCCGTTCGAGGATTCCAAGACTACCGAGTCGGAGAGGCTCGCGATGTGCTCCTCGTGTTTCGTTTATGTCGACCCGGACACAGATAAGATCAGGACGCTGCCCACCTGCACGTGGGAAAAATACAAGAAACCCATTATGAAGAAGGTCGCCGAAAAATTCAATGTTTGAGAGGACCGTAAAGACTATATGCCCTGCCTGCAATAAGGACCTCGACGGGAGGTATTACGAGGAGGGCGGCAAGATCCTGCTCGAAAAGATATGCAGCGACCACGGTAAGGTGGTCGACCTCGTCTCTTCCGACGCCGAGCTCTTCAAGGATAAGATCAGCCTCTTTGATCATCTTAAAGATTACGGCTGCGGCATCCCCAAATGCCGCGAGGGTGTCTTTAAATGCGCGGTCCACCAAATGCGCAAATCCGAGCTGGCGTTCATCGAGATAACCACCCGCTGCAACATGAAGTGCCCGGTCTGTTACGCCGATGCCGATTCCAAAGGCAAAGACGTCCCGTATGACGACATCGTACGCATGCTCGAGACGATAGCGAAAGAAGATAAGGATACCCACGTCATCCTGACAGGCGGCGAGCCGACGATACATCCGGATTTTTTTAAAATAGTCCAAAAAGTGACAGAGCTCGGGCTCCTGAGGCGGACATTTGTCGCGACGAACTGCATAACGATCGCCGATAAGGAATTCTGCAAGAAAGTCTACGACGCCGGGATAAGGAAATTTTACTTAGCCTTCGACGGGACCGACCCGGAGGCCTGTATAAAATTAAGGGGAAGCCTTATCGCCTACGAATCCGTGCGCAAGGCGCTGCAGAATATCCGCGAATTGGGCAAGGCGTGGTTAATACTTTCGTTTACCACATCGAAAGAATGGAACCTAAATAACCTTCCCGATGCGATAGAGTTCGCGTTGGACAACCAGGACGTCGTCAAGCGGGTGATGGTGACGACCGAGTGTTATTCCGGCCGCGTCACCGACATAAAGGACCTGGTCAATAAAAGGCTTACCGGCGACTGCGTGGAAAAATTCCTCTGCGAAAAGATCGGCGCCAAGGCGATCACTTTTCCGCTCGCCGCCATTTATATTTTGATGAAACCGCTTAAATACGCGGGACTGATAGATACCGGTAAATCGGCCTCATCGAATTTCAGCCCGATGTGCGGGCAGATGGGCATGATCATTTCGGAAAAAGGCAAATTATACTCGATGGTCGACCTCGTGGTGAACGACCCGCGCAAAAATATCTACAAATGCGGCAGGGAGATAGACGCGTTGGCGGAAAAAATGAAAAAAGCGAACCGTTTGGCGGTATTCCTCTGGTACCTGCCGGCATATTTTTTTACTTTATTAAAGTACATCAACAAAAAATTCCTCTTGAAGGCACTTGCGGCCTCGGTCATGTGCGGGTTCAACTCCAAGAAGATCGCGAAGGCCATCCTCGGGGAAAAAAGAGTGGAACTTTATTACCTTTTGGGTTCTGATAAATATAATTTCGTCTGGGACAGGATGCCGTACTGCGCGACCCACCATTACCGCATCCACCCGACGACAAAACAGGTCGTAAAAGTCCCCGGGTGCCTCGTCTTCGCCTTCAGGGAAGAGCTCCAAAATTATTGATTGACTAATATATCCATTAGGATTACAATTTAGGCTGTTACTTGTCATCATAAGGAAATTATTTTAATGTCTTATATAGTCTTCGCACGCAAGTGGCGGCCGAAAGACTTCGATAGCGTCCTTGGTCAAGAGCATGTCACGACCACCCTCAAGAACGCGATAGCCCAGAACAGAGTCGCCCACGCGTACATCTTTTCCGGCCCTCGAGGTGTAGGAAAAACTACAACAGCGCGCATATTTGCCATGGCCCTGAACTGCAAGAACGGGCCCACGAAGGAGCCGTGCGGCGCATGCGACTCCTGCAAGGAGATATCGAACGGCACGAACCTCGATGTCATCGAGATAGACGGCGCCTCGAACCGGGGCATCGACGAGGTCCGCGCCCTGCGCGAAAATATCAAGTTTGCCCCGACCCGCGGCAAATATAAAGTCTACATCATCGACGAAGTCCACATGCTCACCGAGGAGGCCTTCAACGCCCTGTTGAAGACGCTCGAGGAGCCGCCGGCGCACGCGATATTCATCTTCGCGACGACGCGCCCGTATAAAGTCCCCTCGACGATATTGTCCCGCTGCCAGAGGTTCGATTTCAAGCGGCTCACCGTGAACGAGATCACCGGAAAACTTAAAGAGATAGCAAAGAGCGAGAAGCTCGAGATAGAGGAAGAGGCGCTTTACACCGTTGCGCGCGCCGCCGAAGGCGCGATGCGCGACGCGGAATCGATGCTCGACCAGCTCGTATCCTTCTGCGGGAAGAAGATAGACGCGGAGAGCGCCACCGCCGTATCCGGGACGGTGGGCCATGAGGTCCTCTTCGATTTCACCGGGAAGGTGATAAATAAAGATACGGCCGGGATATTGAAACTCGTGGACAGCGTGATCGCCAGCGGCAAAGATATCCCGCAGTTCGTGAATTCCCTGGTCGTGCATTTCAGGAATATATTGATCGCCAGGACTTCCGACGAACCTGAGGGGCTTATAGACCTCCCTAAAGAGATGATCGGCAGGCTGGCCGTCCAGGCGAAGTCTTTTTCCAACGAGACGCTGCTTTACATCCTCACGGTCCTGATGGGCGCGCAGGATTCGGTAAGGCGCGCGATATCGCAGAGGATCCCGCTCGAACTCGCGGCGATCCGCCTTACCCGGCGCGACGACCTGGTCTCGCTTACCTCGATGCTGGACAGGATCGAACAACTTGAGAAGAAGCTGGGGAGCGGGGCCGGTAAACCCGAATCGAAAGCCGCGCCGCAGCCGCAGCATAAAGATGAAAAGATATCCGAACCGGCCAAAGACGCCGCAAAGAAAGATCATTTCGATGTAGAGGTGGAGGTCGAGGCTCCCTTCGCCTCGGCTCAGGACAAGCGCGGGCTTTCATTCGAAAGGATATGCGAAGTGTGGCCGAACCTCCTGCGCGAGATCCTTTCGAAGAAGATGTCGCTCGCCTTATTCCTCCAGCCCGGACAGCCGCTGAAACTCCAGGACAGCGTCCTTACAATAGCTTTTTCCAGGGAGCACATGTTCCACAAGGAGGCGCTTGAGACGAACGGCAACAGGAAGATGATAGAGAACGCCCTGAGCGGTATCCTGAAGCATAATGTGAGGATCGACATGAAGGTAGTCGAGGCGCTTGAGAAGAAAGTCTCGGTCGAAGACCTCCTGCAGGAAGAGCGCCAGGAAGAGACCCACGAAGTCGTGAAGTCCGCGCTCGAGATATTCGGCGGAAACCTCAAAAGAAACGACATCCTCCACTAAAAAGGTAATACCATGCCGGGCTACACCAGGTCGATGGAAAAATTGATATCTGAATTCACCAAACTGCCCGGTATCGGCCAGAAATCCGCGGAACGTATCGTCATGCATATCCTCAAGTCCCCCCGCGAGAACGCGGCCGCCCTCTCCGAAGCGATAATAAAACTCAAGGATACCATCGTTTTCTGCAAAAGCTGTTTTAATTTAAGCGAAGGCGATACCTGCCACATCTGCGGCGACCCGATGCGCGATAAAACGAAGATACTGGTAGTGGAAAGCCCCAAGGATATCCTCGCCATAGAAAAGAGCGGGGCATACAGGGGTCTATACCACGTCCTCCTGGGCGCTATATCGCCCCTGGACGGGATAGGGCCGGATGAGCTGAAAATAAAGGAGCTTATGCGCCGCGTAAAGTCGGATAAGATAAAGGAAGTGATCCTCGCGACCGACGCCGACACCGAGGGCGAGACGACAGCCCTGTATATTTCGCAACTCCTTAGGAATCAAGGCGTTAAGACGACTCGCATAGCCTACGGCCTGCCTGTGGGATCCCATCTCGAATACGCCGACCAGGCGACCCTCGCCAGGGCGCTCGAAGGCCGGAATCAAATTTCTTGACACAAACCCCCGCCTCTGGTAAAATTTAGTCCTAACCTACCCGTTTTCATCCAATAAGGAGGCCTTTTTGAGGGTCATTAGGGCGGTTGGCCAGGGTTTAAGCATAACCCATAGGGGATGGCCTATTATAGCGGTTATTTTTATCTTTTACGCAGCCGTTAGGTTCTTCGCGGCCCCGAACGACGCCATCCCTCCTTATGTGAAAAAAATGGGGGATTGGGGAGCTGCCGTAGTCATCTTCGCGGCGCTGGTGCTGGGCTTCAACTATCTTCTCGCGGGCGCGCAGATATTCGCGAGGGACGCGATAAGAGAGAGGCGTTTCGGGTTTAACGGGTTCTTTGGTAATTGCAGCAGGTTTTTCCTGGGGCAACTCGGCGTAAGCGCGGTCCTATGGATACCGGCGTGGATATTGGCGCTCGTGATGGCCGTCCTGCTGGGCGGGGCCATAATGGAATCGAAGCTATATCCGTTGACCGCGGCAGCCCTCGGGGCCTTCTCGGCCGTCGTGGCGCTCCTGCTCGCGGTATTTTACGCCCTTATCTGCTTGTCGTGGGCGATAACCGCGGCTGACGGCAGGGGAATTTTCAGGAGCATATGGAGGAGCGTCATATTCTGCGGAGAAAGATTTTTCAGCGTATTCGGCCTCCTGATACTGTTCTTTGTTTTGATGATCGTTATCTCCCTGGTCGTATGGATTGCTTACGCGTTCGTGGTACAGGGCCTCAGGCGTTTGGGGCTTGACGGCCATATAATAATTTTACGCGAGGTCACCGGCTGCATGTTGAACGCCTATTTTTTCTTGTTCCTGACCTCGACGTTAATGTCGTATTACTTAAACAACAGGAAGGCAGATGAAAGGAATAACTGAGGTAGTCTGGCACGGAAGGGGCGGGCAGGGAGCCGTCACCGCGGCAAAGCTGCTGGGTGAGGCGGCCCTCCGCGAGGGGAAGAATCTCCAGGCGTTCCCGGAGTTCGGCGCTGAACGTACCGGCGCGCCTGTAAGGAGTTTCACGAGGTTAAGCGACAAGCCTATCACGATCCACTGCTCGATAACGGC
This sequence comes from Candidatus Omnitrophota bacterium, assembly GCA_041653595.1. Classification (NCBI taxonomy): domain Bacteria; kingdom Pseudomonadati; phylum Candidatus Omnitrophota; species Candidatus Omnitrophota bacterium. The sequence goes on from JBAZFB010000028.1 coordinate 8,375, forward strand.
GGCGGATTGCATCGTGGTGCTCGATCCGACGCTCATAGATGTCGTCGACATTACCGAGGGAATGAAGGACGATACGTCGATAGTCATCAACACCGTCTTCTCGCCGAAAGAGATACGTTCCAAACTCGGCATTAAAGGCGGAAAGATATTCACGGTAGACGCGACGACGATATCGGTCGCGAAACTCGGACGGAACATCCCGAACATGCCGATGGTTGGCGCGTTATTGAAGGCGACGGGCCTTATTAAGCTCGATAGCCTGACCGATACGTTCAAGGAAAGTTTCGCGGCAAAGTTCACGCCTGAGATCATCAAGGGCAACCTTGAGGCGATCGAGCAGGCGTATAAAGAGGTAAAGGCGGAATAAGATGGCTAAAACTGAAAAAGTTAAATTACCCGGTTGGAAAGAAGTGGTCATAGGCGGAATAAATCCGGACGCCGGCAGCGCCGCCAAATACAACAGCGGCACATGGCGCACGTTCAAGCCGGTCTGGTCGGAAGAAAGATGCATCCAGTGCAACCTGTGCTGGATAAATTGCCCGGATTCATCGATCATGATAAAGGATGGCAAGGTCTGCGGGATGGACCTGGTACACTGCAAGGGCTGCGGGATCTGCGCCGCGGTCTGCCCGGTGAAACCGAAGAAAGCCATAGAAATGGTCAAGGAAGAAAAATGAGCAAAAAACTATTAGCTTTGACAGGTAATGACGCGGCAGCGTACGCGATGAAACAGATAAATCCCGACGTAGTCGCGGCATATCCGATCACGCCGCAGACGTCGCTGATGGAAAAGTTCGCGCAGTTCGTGGCCGACGGCGAGTTAGATACCGAAATAGTATTGGTAGAGTCCGAGCATTCCGCGATGTCGGCATGCGTTGGCGCATCGAGCGCGGGAGCGCGCGTCATGACGGCTACATCATCGCAGGGCCTGGCGCTTATGTGGGAGATAGTCTATATCGCCTCGAGCTACCGCCTGCCGATAGTGATGCCGCTGGTTAACAGGGCGCTTTCAGGCCCCATTAATATCCATTGCGACCATTCCGACGCGATGGGCATACGCGATTCCGGCTGGATACAGCTCTGGGCCGAGAACGCGCAGGAAGTTTATGATAACCTTTTGCAGGCGATAAGGATAGCCGAGAATTCCGACATCCTCCTGCCTGTAGTAGTAAATTACGACGGCTTCATCATCAGCCACGCGATAGAGAACATGTATCTATATGACGACGCAGAGGTCAAGAAATTCGTCGGCGAGTACAAGCCGAAATACACGCTGCTTGACCCGAAGAAGCCGACGACATTCGGAGGTTTCGACCTTCCGGATTATTATTTTGAGCACAGGCGCCAGATGGCCGACGCGATGACAAGATCGGCTAAGGTCATAGCCGATGTCGCGAAAGAATTCTCGAAGATATGCGGCCGCGAGTATAAATTCATCGAGGGATACAAGCTCGAGGACGCTGAAGTCGCGATAGTCGCGCTCGGTTCGACCGTCGGCACGGCGCGCGCCGTCGTCGACGAGCTCCGCGAGAAAGGCGTCAAGGCGGGCCTGTTGAAGATCCGCATGTTCAGGCCGTTCCCGGAGAACGAGATAGAGGATGCCTTAAAACACCTTAAGGCGATCGCGGTCCTCGACCGCGCGGATTCGCTCAACGCGGTGGGCGGGCCCCTCTTCGATGAGATAAGGGCCGCGCTTTACAATAAGTCTACAATACCGGTCGTCAATTACGTTTATGGCCTCGGCGGGCGCGACATGGGCCTCGTCGAGATAAATAAGGTATATTCGGACCTGGCTGAAACAGCCAAGACCGGCAAGGCCAAAGACCTTGTGACATACCTGGGAGTAAGGGAATAAATGGCAAACTTAAAAGAACTCAATAAGAGAAAAGAAGTATTGTGCGGCGGCCACAGGATGTGCGCGGGTTGCGGCGCGCCGATAATCGTAAGGCAGATGGGGCTCTCGCAGGAGATTCCGCTTGTGGTCGGAAGCGCCACGGGCTGCCTCGAAGTCTCGACGACGCCGAATCCCTTCACGGCGTGGAACTGCAGTTTCGTCCATTGCGCTTTTGAAAATTCCGCCGCGACCGTTTCAGGCGCGGAAGCCGCATACAGGTCGCTAAGGCGCCGCGGCAAGGTAAAGGACGAGATGAGATTTGTGGCGCTCGGCGGAGACGGCGGCACCTACGATATAGGATTACAGTCGCTCTCAGGCATGCTCGAGCGCGGGCAGAGGATATTGTATATCTGCTACAACAACGAAGCTTATATGAATACAGGCGTCCAGCGTTCAAGCGCTACCCCGCGCGGTACGCAGACGACTACGGCGCCCGTAGGTTTGAAGTCCATCGGAAAAAAACAATACCCAAAAGACTTGACCGGCATAGCGGTAGCGCATAGAATACCCTTTGTGGCCACAGCCAGCCCGAGCCACTGGAACGACCTTATAACAAAGTCGCAAAAGGCGCTTTCGGTAGACGGGCCCGCTTTCATGAACGTGATATCGCCGTGCCCGTTAGGGTGGGCTTATCCGTCGGATAAGACGATAGAGATGGCGAAACTCGCGGTCGACACATGTTTCTGGCCGCTGTACGAGGTAGAGGACGGCAATGCCTGGAAGCTGAGCTATAAGCCGGCCGCCAAGAAGCCGATCACGGATTACCTCAAGGCGCAGGGCCGTTTCCGCCACCTGTTAAGGCCGGAGAACGCTTCTGTGGTCGAGGAGATCCAGAAGAGGATAGACGACGATTGGGCCGCGCTGTTGAAACGCTGCGGCACTGACGCATAATATAGAGCAGCACCGCTCTTTGTGAAATATCCGCTCCCCTGTAGCTCAGTTGGTAGAGCAGTGGACTGTGCGAGGGCGAAGCCCGAGCAAAAACTCGGGCTATGGCCAAGCGGACATGAAAGGAGGTGACAATGGCAAAACGCGATACGCGGACTTACAAAGATCGCCGGCAATACATAATAGCTGCCGTCCATAAAAGACGGAGAAAGATAAGGCAAATGGCTATTGAGTATAAAGGCGGTCGCTGTGAAGTATGCGGTTACGACCGTTGCAGCGATGCTTTGGAGTTCCATCACGTCGATTCTTCCAAGAAAGACTTCAGCATATCCTCAAAAGGATATACGAGAAGTTGGACGAAAGTAAAAGAAGAATTGGACAAATGTGTATTGCTGTGCGCCAATTGTCACCGAGAGACTCATGTCCAAGCGCAGCTTCTACAGGAAACTGTAGTTGAAAAAGCAGGAGAATTGTCCGCAGCGTAGTATTAGCTGACGGAGCGCCACAGATGTGGCGTCTGGAAGCCCCTCTGGGGTAATCAGCAGCCGAGCCCTTTAGAAATAGAGGGAAGGTTCAGAGACTATGCACCTGCCTCCTAAACGTAAAGCCGTAGGAGATGATATAGTCCAAGTCCGGTAGCAATACCGGGGTACTTGTAATCCACGTGTCCCTGGTTCGAGCCCAGGCGGGGGAGCCAAATTTTCTCGCGACAAAATTAATAAAATTTGGCGACACCGCCGAGAAATAGGGAGTTACAGAGGGAAAAGACCGTTTTCCCTCTGTCCCCTAAACATCATCGGCGGAAGGAAAGAGAGAAGACCCGCTAAAGGTTGTACGGCGCTGAGAGAAAACCATCGGGGTTTTCTCTCAGGGAGCGAAGCGACCCGAGCGGGGGAGCTGAATTGACAATCAGACTTAACTGATCTGTCATCATTGATGCCTCACCCGCATGTCTGGGTGAGGTTTTTGTTTAAGGTAAAGTTAATTTCAGGGACTGCCCTAAGACGGCACATACCCAAACAGTGCCCGAAGCGCCTTCGTAGAGTGGTAGTGAGAAAGAAAGATAAAAATGATTAATGATGATGCGAAGTATCTAAAAATTAATTGCGATGACTATTTTTGTAAAGTAAACGAAGATTTTAGGTTAGAAAATTCTTCCCTACTTAGCCCCTTGCATAAGATAGAGGAGCTTATTACTTTTAATGGGGAAAATTTATTAAAAATGGATAATGTAAAAATATGCTTAGAAGAGATTAAGCCGATTCAAACAGACTTTCTTCGTATGAATAATTTATATAGCGAAGCTATAAATCCAATAGCTTCATCTTTATTAGATACTAGTTTTAAAATGGCAAATATGTTTGAGGACATTGGATCTAAGATAGTGTTTGAAAATAGATATGATGCCTCGGGACTACCTCCTTTTGATTTAATAAAAAATCAAAATGCTATTTTTTGTAATTTATCTGGCGCCCTTTCGACTTCTATAATCTCTCAAGATATTTTAGTAAGAAGCGATTTCTATTACGAAGCAACTAGTTATGATGCTCAGCCCTTCTTAGATTTTAAAGATAATGTTTTAGATTTATCAGAAACATATAAGTCAATATATGACACAATTAATATCGGAAGGCCATACTCTTTCAATCCGATAGCAATTACAGTTCCTTCAGTAGAATTGTATAGCACCGTTAAGTTGCCGGAGTTCATTACTAAGGTCAAAGAAGAATTACCAGAAGAAAAGGCAATCCAGTTTGAAATTAGTAATAAATCAGAAAAGCTCGAATCTTTGTTGGAAGAAATAGACGAGGGTTTATTAACGCCTTATTACGGAATGATAGAAACATTATCTACGAAGAATGCTGATAGGACGAGGCATTTTTGTTCATCCGCAAGAGAGTTATTTACCCATGTATTGCATAGCCTATCTCACGATAAAGAGTTTTTTAACTGGGATAAAACAGGAAAGTATGTAGAAAAAGGAAAGCCTACAAGAGCCGGCAGGATTCAATATATTTGCAAAAATATTAAATCATCCACAGAATTTGCTGATTTTATTGGGAAAGATATAAAATCGAAGCTTGCCTTTTTAGATGTTATGCAAAAAGGAACTCATGAATTAAATTCAGATTTTGATATCACGCAATTAAAAGCGATAAAAATAATATTAGAATGTACTCTAGTGTCAATGATTGAAATAGCCAAGGTAAAGGAATGAATTTAGGGTCGGGTCCTACGGGGACACTCCTTAAGTTAAGATCCGCCCCTTTTGGACTCGACCCCTAATCTGCACAATGCGGGCAGGATATAATTAAACAAAGATTAAACGACTCGTTATGAATAATTAGTTGAAATTTAATGATTAACGAAAGAGGCTATATGAGCCAATTAGTTATACCTATTGTTTGTGATGCTGTTATAGCAGCTGTATTTATTTATTTGGGGCTTGGTCCTGAAAAGCTTTGGAAAAAAGTTATTAGCACTCAAGGTGATATCTCTTGGGGGCGGTTATCGTATAATCTTGCTCTTTTGGGTCTGCTGATCATCTCTATCGTGATTACAATTTCTATTCAAATGAAATCTGCTCAGCAACAGCAAAGACAGGAAGAAATTCAAAGAGCGACACTTCAAAAAGTTAATGAAGTGCTTGCGGGACAACAAGGAAATAAAATTACTGATAATGAAATCAGCTCTTTGATTTATGAAAAAACAGGTTTTACTCTCATGGAAGTAAAACAAATGGCCAATGACTTCAAGGAGAGAACGAAATCATATTTGGATATTGGTCTTGCAAATTACATTTTAGGTAATTATAAAGAAGCCATCGCTGACTATAACAAGGCCATTGAAATAAATCCTAAACTTGCAGAAGCCTATATGAACCGTGGGGTTGCCTACGGCCAGCAAAACAACTTAT
>JBAZFB010000029.1 GCA_041653595.1 Candidatus Omnitrophota bacterium
GGCCGCGGGTCTCCTCCGAGGTGGTCTTGTGTTCGAATCCCGGCTTTTAAGGTCAAAACAGCCGACACCATAGGCGCGGGCGACGCTTTTACAGCAGGGCTTATCTATAAGCTTATAGAACAGGGAAGAGCAGAATTCTTCTCCAATATAAGGCCCAACATGATATTCGCTTCGGCAGTTTCCGCGTTAATCTGTACTAAACCAGGCGCGAATAAAGGATTAAAAGATATAAAACAGGTCAATTCATTTCTTTTGAAAAATATTGACTTATAGGGCATATTCTGGTATACTTTATTTTAATAATTATTTTGCGTTGTTTAAGATAAGCCATAAAGAAGGGCTTTTTTAAATTAGCTGATATTAAAGACTTTTTAAAGGTGTTAAATTATGAGAAGAAGAATTAGCATATTCTACATAGCTTTAATATTTATGCTAATGGAGTTATTTTTAAGGCATGATGCGGCTTGTTCATCAGATAATACTTACTTGCGGCCTCCATTGTTATTCGGCAATATCGTTTATAAAAATGAATGGGATCCCGCGTGGGGCGAGCCTAGCGAAGAATCTATGAGGATAGCTAGAAATATCCTTAGAAACAGCGATAACAAAGACTTTTTCCTGGGATTTCCGACTACCTCATTTAACGTAGAACTATTGGAAGTCAATAAAATATGGCTAGAAACGCAAAAAGCAATAGATGTTTTTAAAGCTATATGCAAGATAAACTTTGACTGGGCGGCGGCTATATTGATGCAGCCTCACATGTCCAATCACATATCGACCCAGCCTCTTATATCCAACCATATTTTTTTAGAGTATATATTAAAAGTTGATTATGATAAGCCGTATCTGGCGGCGGTCCTGACCAGGGGTTTGAAACTTTCAGAATCCCGGTCTTATGTGGGGTTGATAACAAAAGTTTATAAGATGGATTTTTACGATGAAGAGGTCTGCTATATTTTTTGCAGAAGCTATTCTCGCAGCATAGGATATTCGGAGGAAAAAGAAAGGAAATTCCTGTCTATGCTGGATGACGAAAGCGTCAGTTTCTTGATAAATAGTCACTCCCGTATTTTAGAAAGCAGGCTGAAAATAGAAAATGTCAAAAATGAAACAGCCCGGATAGAGGAGCTAAGGAAGGAAAAGTTGGGATTATCCATAGCTTTAATAAACGAAAGACCTGGGATAAAAGAATTCCTTTCTTCTTTAAGTTATAAATGGCTCGGCTTATCAGAAGAAGGACTTCCAATCTCAATAGCGCTGCATGAGCTTCGAAATAACTGGGACAGTTTTAATCTAGATCCTAAAGTAAATCTTTCTGTGCCTATAGGCGACGCATTTTTAGAGCGTGTGGATGTTAAGCTGTTAAGGCAGATGATACGAAGCGATATTCAAAGAAAAACAAGCGAAAACAGCAAGCATCTGGTATATGTAATTTCTCTTATTCAGAAAGAAGATACGGCATGGTTATTAAAAACACTGGAAGAGTTATTGCCTGATAAGGAACGCGATGAATGGACGATCTCATTGATCGCCATTAACATACGAGAACAATCTCTGCGGACAGCCGGCGATATAGTTAATTCATATGAAAATAAATTAAAAGTACGCGCGTATTTTTTAAAGACAGATATTACGGACGCCGGACAAGTATCCGCTTTGACAGATTTAATTTCTAGGAATAAGCTGTCAGGAGTAGCGGATGGGGTTATGCATAATACGGGCTGCGCGACTTTGGGAACTCGCGAAAAATTTTATTTTCAATTCTTACGTAAGTTTTGCGGTAAAAATGCGTGGTTGGAGGTAGATAGGGAAGAATCGTATTCGGCTATCTGCTTAAAGAAGCTGGCTCCCACAGAAGCCAGGGAGTACATGGAAGGCGATGAGCGCTATGTTAATAAAATCACGAGTTGTGGTTTTACGCTTATGCCTGTATTTTTATGTCAAGGTACGGGCTATGCGCTCAGGGTTCCCATATCAGGCGGTTCTTACGAAAGAACGAAAACCGCTTATAAACACCTGGCTGAAATTAATAAATATGCGGAATCGGTGATTAGGGGAGTTTCGTCAGATACAGCGGTCTTGACGCTGCAGACAGACGATCGCGCAATAAAAGATGAATTGGGCGAAGAACTGGAATATCGCTTTAATGGATATGAGAGAGGGGCGCTATTAAGTATGATCCATAGTCCCTCTAAATCCCGCGGCGAGATTGAAGCGAGACAAAACGCGATAGACGCGTTCAGAAACCTTCCTGAGAGCAAGCAAGACCGGTTATTAGAAAGCAAAAAAGCCATGTACGAATTTACTATCAATTTATATAATCTGGTTGGCAATCAAAATAGGGATGAATTTGTTTTGCTCGCTAAAAAAAGCGGCTATGACGCGGCAAAGTTTATCAAGCTGCTGGAAGGGCAAAAACAAGATGATCGAACTGAGTCCATACTGAAAAGTATCCGCGAGTCAGTATCTGTTTTACCGCAATATAAAGATTGTATAAATGATTTCTTGAAAGAATTCGAAACAGTCGATGATCCTCTGGTAATCGCTCTTGTAGGCATATTAAAGAGCCGTTACAGAGAATTTAATATTCGCGATTTTCAGGATGTTCTCACATTTCTGCGCGACAGAGGTCCTGAGGCAGTATCTGAATTAACGGGATATTCCCTTGATGTATTGAGCGTCGGGGTTAAAATAGGCTTATTTTTCGAGTTCGCGAATTTTATAAAGGAGAATGAGTATTGTAAGGCTAGTTTTGACAGTGCTAAGCCGGTATTTTACCAGGACGGGTGGAATTTTATGCGTAAAAAGAAGGGCCAGATAAAAAATCCTTCCGGCACTAATGCTACTATTAAACTCCTTACCGGTTCGAATATGTCGGGAAAAAGTTTTTTCCTGGTCCAGAATCTTTTTATACAGCTTTTGGGGCAATCTTTTGGGTTTATCCCAGCCGCGTCCGGAAATTTGCGTATCTATGACCAGATAGTTTTTATTGACCGCGCCGCCACTGACGCGACCATGAATCTAAGCGCTTTCGGAAGCGAGGTGGGAAAATGGAAGAATACTCTGGATACAATAGGAAACAAGGCGCTATACCTCGTGGATGAAGGTTTTTCAACAACATCTCCTGATGATCAGGCAAAACTTCTCGCGGGCGCGTCGGATTTATTCCGCGATAATAACGCTCATGCCATACTGGCCACCCATAACGAGCAATTTATAATGGGTCAGCAGAAGAAACCCGGTACCGTCGTTTATCACTTTGAAGCGATAATCAATAAAGTAGCTTTTAAACAAAAAGATGAGAGCGAAGACAGCTATGATGATAAGAAAAAGGGGCCGATTACCTTCACGCATAAACTTAAAGACGGTTTTGACGACTCTAAGGCGCTTGAAGTGGCGAAGCAATTAGGGCTGCAAAAGAGCCTTATTGACCGCTCAAAGGATTTTTTGGCGGGAAAGCCTGGTCCCATAAAAGTACCACGTTCCAAGACAACAGCAGAAATAAAATCGTATACGCCTGGGGAGCGCATCCGGCTTAAAAAGAAACTGGGTAATTTCTTGCCGTTTTTCCCATATGAGGACGTCCTGGAAGAACGGGAAGACACGCCTGTTATTTCAGGCGAATCAAAGCCCCTTCAATGGAGATACGGCAACGCTTCCGAAGAAGCGATGTACCGTGACAGGTCTGGCAGAAAACTTAATTTTAATCCTGTATTCACGCTTTTCAGCGGCGACCGCGATTTCAGCCCATGGTCTATAACTAACGCTGATTACGGTATTTTAAGGAATTCTGAAGTGTTAGAAAGCATCCACCTGATCATTATGTCATCTCCTTCGCGCGACCCAAGGGAAATTCTGGAGCGGCAGCGTATGTTCAAGGCGATATTAAGCGATAAGGAAAGCTTCAAAGGCGGTGATTGGAAGGTTTCCATGATGATTGGCAATATCGGCAGTTATCTTGAAGGGTTTCAGTTAAGTGAAGCATCCCCTATTGACAGGTTTAATCTTTATATGTTGCTTGAGTCTTTGCAGGAAATCGAAAGGTTCGACGCGACCCAAGCTCGCACTGACCTTTTTCTTAAAATACTGGACATGAACCTCAAGCTTAACGGATCATCCCTGGAAAAAATAGGAGTGTCGGATGAGCTTTCAAAGATATCAGACATCTGGAAGCTGCAAAAAGAAATGCGCGATTTTGAGAATAAATATACTTTTAATAAAACAAATGAAAATGACCCTGAAATGCCTGGAAAAAGAAAGCGGATTTACGATGAGCTTAAGCGGCTTACGGGAATAGAAAGATGGTCTACAATAGAATACGGCGCGGGCGATATAGTTAAAAAAATTCTTATTGATATTTTTCGGAAAGCTACAGGCGTTGACATAAATGAAGGCGGAAATCCAGGCCTTTTAATAGAATTTCTTAAGGAAAGCGAAAGCGTGGGCACATTAAAAGCTGTATCGGCTTTTGAACCGGAAAACTGGGATATCGCGGAAAAAGCTCTTGGTGAGATAATGGAGGCGGTCAGGAATGAAAAATATGACGGTATGGGCATATTTATTTCCGATTATATCAGGTTTTCCGAGAGCTTGCGCGCCTTACTGTGTAAAGAAGATACCTTGACTGAATTCGTCGCGTGGCTCAAAAGCTATGACTCGGTCCATTTGCACCAGATAGCGAACTATTACGAATTCATCCTGAGGCCCATTGTCGGGAAGAGTAAAAACGGCAGGGAATACCTGGCGGAACTAAAAAAAATAAAGATCGATGTTGATAAGGCAAAGGCGGAAAAAGAAAAATGGCAGGAACTTTCCAGGTCACATGACTACGCTTCCATGCTCTCCATGGCAAAAGACTGGCTGCAGGAAAGGTATAGTTATCTTTCGAAACTCTCCGAAAATGACCCAGGTTATTACGGGAGAAAAGATGAGGACCTTAAGCATATAAAAGTGCTTCTTGAGGCAGCACAAGGAGTAGTCGCAATCGATGAAGCTTCCGTTAAACAGGAAATAGAAAAGTTCCTTAAAGAAAATTACGGCCGAAGCTTAGAAAACTCGGAATTTAGCGCAAGATACACTGATAAAAGGCAGCGCCGCCGCCATCTTGATGGAAGGCAGATATGGCCCGAGATCTCGAAATTATTCAAGTTGTTTTCGCTCGCTTTCATTATAGAAGATAACAGATGGAAAGAAGTCGCATTTACCGACAATCCGGAACTTTCCATAACAAATGCCTGGAGCGTTGTTAAGACAAAAAGTGAGCAGGTCCGCAATTCAGCCAGGTTCGGCTCAGGCGAGATGGCGCGCCTTTTCAGCGGTTCCAATATGTCAGGCAAGACATTCCACATGAAACAGCTCATATGGGCAATATTATCGGCGCAGGCTACGGGTTTCGCGCCGTGTGACAACATGACATCGCCTATTTTCGATAAAGTCCTGTATATCGACAGGGTTAAGGCGGAAAGCGACCGTAATATATCCTCATTTGGCCTGGAAGTGGAATACTGGAAAAGATTTTTTGATCACGCGTCAACCAGCGGGCTTGTGTTCGGCGCAATTGACGAGGCAGGTTCGACCACCTCGCCTAAATATCAGTCCGCTCTTTCATATGCCATCGCGGACGAGATGCTGGCGCTCGGCAATATGCTTGCCATGGCTTCGCACAACCATGATTTCCTTGACGCGTTCCATGAGGCGAATAAAGACCGCACAGCCATATACCATTTAAAGACACATGAAACGGAAGACGGCGGCATCATATTTGATTATGTTCTGGAGAAAGGCCATGCCTCGTCAAATGCCATCAAGGTCGCCGAACAGCTTGGCTTAGGTATGGTTACGCGTTTTATTAAGAGCTCCTTGTAACCAACGCGCTGTCACTATGGGAAAGATTGAGATAAAAATAGGCGATATCACCAAAGAAAACACGGATGCTATTGTGAATGCCGCCAATACCTCGCTTTTAGGAGGGGGAGGGGTGGATGGGGCTATTCACAGGACTGCAGGGCCTGATCTTTTGAAAGAATGCCGCACTTTAGGCGGCTGTAAGACAGGGCAGGCAAAGATCACCAATGGATATAACCTCCTGGCTAAATATGTGATACACGTGGTTGGGCCTGTATGGCATGGCGGCAACAATAACGAAGAGCCGCTCCTGGCAGGTTGTTATACAAACGCCTTAAGGCTTGCGAAAGAGTATAATATTAAAACCATAGCGTTTCCCGCTATAAGCACAGGCGCGTACAGATTTCCTATAGATAAAGCGGCAAAAATAGCCAAGGAAACCGTCATAAATTTTCTATCCAAAAATCCTGAAATAGAAAAAGTGATTTTTGTCTGTTTTAATAAAGAAATTTTGAATAGCTATAACACATGAAAAAGATAAACATGATATTTAACGTGATTTTAATGTTTCTGCTTATAGGCCCGGGATTTGCCTATTCAATCGATACGCTCCGCGTCCCGGTAAATACGAAACAAACTATCGACCGCGCGGAAAAAATTGAGGTCAAAATTAAGCTGGCGGATATTATTTCCCGTATCGGAAACCAGGCAGGGCCGCCGGTTATTTATAATATGCGGCCTTTTAACCTGGATGATTTTATTGGATCGGTCAAACAGAGCAAAGTCTTTAATAATCACTATGGCGGAGACTGGCGGAGTTTCCTCAAAGACCTTGAAAACAATCACAGGTCACCTGCCTATGCATTTCTATTAGACCGCCTACAGCCCAAGCATAAAAGCCACATTTACAGGATCAAAGAGCAGCACGCATTGATAAAAGAGATGGTGCCGGACCTTATTGCCGAGAAAATAAATGCAAGAAAAGCCAGCGAACCAATATACATAAGGCTTGTGACTCTTGGCGGGGAATATGACCCTTTTTCCCTGGGCACCACACTGATAGAATCCATAGAGAGTGAACTAAAAAATAACTATCCTGATCTGGCATTAGGCAGGGACGTTATCCTTAAGATACAGGATGTCCAAATAGATCCTGGCGTGAACAACGAAATAAAAAAGATAAAAGAGTTTACCGTGAAACAGACGATGTATGAAGGCCGGCCTGTTCCCGAAGAGGTGAAACAGCATATAAAAGCGTTGAACAAGAACAGGGATAGATTGTCGAATATTATAAAATTCAGATATGGCTCCATGGGGGACACGAGGCCGGGCGGATTAATGGCAGATGTTTTAAAAGATAACCCGGATCTGGCCGTATGCAATCTTGTTTTTTACCATCTTGATGTAGGGCACCAGAAAAATTTCATAGATTTTATAGGCCGGACCGCTTCGGAAAAAACTACATTACTGTTCGCTTTCAATACAGAACTGCTTACCTATGGGGATGACAGGTATGTGGATGAATTCAATGGCGACAGAGACCTTATGCTCCAGGTCCGTCCGACATACGCGAAAGACTATCCGCCTCTTTTCGAGAAATATTTTAAATTAAAGAGCGTGCCGATTGGACAATTGAACTCGAATTTTTACATTATGCATAGAAAAGACGCGCTGAGCCGCCTTGAAGATACAAAAAATCGGGCATTCCAGCCTGAAATATACAATATTTTAAGCGCAAATAAAATGCTGCAGAAAACTCTCTAACGGCTGTTATTTTCTCAGCACATTTCCCTTTACTTGCCTGACCCAACGCGTTATTATATATACAATTACAAAAAAGGAGGGGCTTTATGAAACTTTTTCTGCTGCTCATGTCTTTATTTTGGATAGCGGTCGGAATAACGCTTATCCTGTCTCCCGCAAAATTCAAATCGTTTTATACCCGCCTGATAAAACCCGCAAAAGCGCTGTTCATTTTGCCCTTAGTTATCGGGTTATTGCTTATCTGGTCATCGCCCGCGTCAAAACTTGAATGGTTCATAAAAATACTGGGCATTATAGCCCTGATTAAGGGTATATTCATCCTGATATCCCCGATAGATACTATAAAATCTATAATCAACTGGGCAATGAGCCGGCCTGATAAATTCTATCGATTATATGGAGTTTTTATAATACTTTTAGGTATTATAGCGGGTTGGAGCGTAACGTGGTAAGAGAGCAGGTTAGAATAATGAAGAAACTGACAACATTAATTATTGTGGCGACTTTTTTATGCATTAATGACGCTTATTCTTTACCTCCCAACGATATCCTAAGGCCTCCTCTGGATGGCTCAAGAAAAGTAGAAGAGGCCCTAAAAATACAAGAAACCACAGAAAAAGCAAAGCAAATCAGTTCAAAAACCAACAACAAGCCCTTTTTGCCGATTATCATTGCATCTATTATCTTTGTCCCGTTTATAAGCATACATCCTCAGGCATCCCAGGACAGTCTAAAGCTAAAAAATCCTACTGCAATAGGACAGGTCATTGATCCTCAAGCCAAAAAGCAAGTCGAAGATTATTATAAGAAAGCCGATGCTTACTATGAGTCGGGCAAATACGCCGAGGCAATTGAGTTATTTAAAAAAGTGATAGAGATCGATAGTGACTATCTCGATGTCTACCGCAAGCTGGGAAACGCATATGCCAAATTAGGTAATTATATTAAGGCAGCTGAAACTTATAATGCTTTAGGGTGGCAGCTTTCTGGTTTAATATCGTTTCCTGTTGACAAAACCGAAGAAATCGAGGCGTACAAAGAAGCCATAAGGCTTGATCCCAAGTATTACGAGGCTTACTGCAATCTAGGCACCGCCTACTATATCGTAAGCAAATACGTCGAAGCGATAAAGGTCTTAAAAAAAGCGATTGAATTAGAACCTAAAAAAAGCATAGCGTATATAAACCTGGGGGCGGCTTACGAGGCATCTGGCAAATACGCCGAGGCTATAAAAGCGTTGGAAGAGGCCAGAAAACTTGATCCCGACAGTCCGTATTTACACACCATGGGGTTGGCCTATGCAGGTTTAGAAAATTATACCGAAGCCATCAAATTGTATAAAGAAGCTTTGGCGGGTTACAAACGTTTGCCAGGTTTTTTCTCTCTGCTTATTCACTATGATCTGGGTTTGGCTTACAATCAAGTGGGAAAATACAGTGAAGCGATAGAGTCATTTAAAAAAGCAATAAAATATAGCCCTAAGTATGCCAAAGCTTACTATAATATGGGTCTCGCCTATGATAAGATAGATAATCATATCGAAGCAGTTAAAAGTTTTAGAAAAGCAATAGAACTGGATCCAAGGCTATTAAAAGATGTGCCGGAGAAATTTAAAAAAGAAATAGAAAGCGATAAAGGGCAATCATTTAATCTGAAAAATATCTCAAAAGAACAATTGTTCGGCATTTAGTCAGATCCTGCCATATTACGCAATATCCCCTAAGGCCCAAAGATTACAGTTATCCAAACCACACTTTATTTAAAAAATAATCAAAATAGTTGAAAGAAAAGCGCCTCCTAAATGTGTCTTATATAGTAGGAGGGAGGTGCTTTATGAAGGAGACACAGTTTTGGGCGTTTTTGGAGCGCATGTGGGAGGAGAGGGGCAGGGAGCCAATGATGGCGGGTCAGATCGATGACCTTAATCCTAATGTCCAGGCAGTAAGCCACTATATCATGAGCCATGCGCTATTGCCGCGAGATTATGCCAATATCCATGCGGAAGCCATAACCATGATGGGCAGATTGCTGCTGGAAAAAGGCATACAGCGCAAAACCAGGGAAGCAATTATGATAATCCTTGCTCATCATGGTTCAGAGGCGGCGCTTTATGCGCTGAGGATTTATAGCGTTAGGCCGAAACCGGGTTTGGAGATATTTAGCCGGATGGCGTTGGAAGAATGTGAAAGTTGGCAAAAATAAGGAGGTATAATGAAAGAATATATTCCACTAGAGCGGATAGAAAGCAAGATATTTATGATTCGCGGGCAAAAGGTTATGCTAAGTTTTCATTTAGCTGAGTTATATAGAGTTGCAACAAAAGTGTTAATCCAGGCTGTAAAACGCAATATCGAGAGATTTCCAGAAGACTTTATGTTTCAATTGACATGGGAAGAAACGGATTCTTTAAGGTCACAATTTGTGACCTTAAAGAATATTATTGGTAGAGGTAAACATGTCAAATATTTGCCTTATGCCTTTACTGAACAAGGCGTGGCAATGCTGTCTAGTGCATTGCGAAGTAAGCGCGCAATACAGGTTAATATTGCCATTATGCGGGCATTTGTTAGGATTAAACAGGTTCTTGAAACACATAAAGAACTTGCTGGAAAATTAAAGGAGCTTGAGCATAAAGTCGGAAAGCATAATAAGCTGATAATAGAGATATTTGAGATCATAAAACAGCTGACGCCTAAGCCTCTAAAGCCCAAGCCGCAAATAGGGTTTCGGCAGGATCCTAAATGGAACAAGTAGCTTAAGAGATTGCTTCGCTTCGCTCGCAATGACAATTCTAGGGCACTCACAATGGACACATTTACGTATAATTGTAATATTTTCGTGTCTCTAATGGCCTAAAAAGGGGCGAATTAGGGCATTAAAGAAGCGAATCCGCAGTATAAAACAGCGAATACCATATATAGATTTATCCGAAAGAAGCAGTTATCCACAGCATTTACACAAATCAGCATAACTTATTTATTTATATATACTTATGAGTATTTTGCTTATATACCTAAGTTAACATAAGATACATTATAGGCGCTTTGGATTAGAATCATACACAATCGTTTTTATACGACTTCTCTCGTTTTCGAATTATATCTGGTTAATTTTTGTCAGGCGTGCCTTCTAATAATTCGTAGCCTTTTATTACGCTGTCACATAACATTTGCACAATATTCTTATTACCACCAAGGTCTGCCTTGCCCAATGCTGTATAATATTTATATCTGTCTTCGACCTGTATAATGGCCGGCGCAAAGCTATTGCTTAATAGCTGGGTTATGGTAATAAGGCGGCCTACCCTTCCATTCCCGTCAAAAAATGGGTGAATTGCTTCAAATTCATAGTGATCCATAGCTATTTTACTTATGATATCGCTATCCTTATAGTTATTGATATTTTTGATAAATTTGCCCATCCTTAATGGAACTTCCTGGCTATTAGGCAGTTTTATATCAACATTAATAAGGTTAACGCCGCCTGTCCGGTATTTACCGGGAAGCTTATTATTAAAATTATACATAATTATCTCATGCAGCTTTAGGATATACTTTTCGTCTATTTTAAAATCCTGTTTAACTGAACCTAATAAAAATTCCATAGCGTTCTTATGGTTAATTGCCTCAAAAACCTCGAACATTTCCTTGCCTTTTACTTTTTTGCCTTCAAAAGCCATTTCTGTCTCTTTTGCGGTCATGCGGCTTCCTTCTATAGCATTGGAATTATAGGTCATGTCCAGAAAGAATTTATCCCTTATCTTTTTGTCCTTATTCAATATCTTAATAGGATCTTTTACTTTATTGCGCAGGCCCATGACCATTTCCCTTAAGTCCACGTATTCTTTAAATAGGTCGTCTATATCCCTGGACTGCGCCGGATGAGGCAAAACGCTTTTATCGAGCCACCTGTATATAGTCTTATAGCTTACATCGAGACGCCTGGCAAGCTCGGATCTTGAAACATTGGTCGTTCCCAATATCTTTATTAGCTTTTCTTTGTCTGTAAACATATTGAGCTCCTATAAAATATTAGTAGGACATATGTCCTACTAATATACCTATAATTAGTATACCATATGTCCTATTGAAGTCAAGCTGCTTTTATACCAAGGGTAATTGCTTTTTCTCTTATATCGGATTTGTTTTTGATATCACCGGATTCTCCGGCGTTTGGGATGAGTAAAGATATGAATTTCATGCCTGTATAATCAGCTGTCAGTTTAAACGGCTTTTCAAGGGCATCCAGGCCTATATCCTCAAATGCGCTGGCTATCAGGACAAGCGTCTTCCCTTTTAACGGGGTTTTCATGGTACCTGCCTTATTATCCCATTTATAGAGCGAGAACATGCGGTCGAATACAAGCTTAAGCTGGGCGCTTGGGCCGTAGAAATATAACGGCGTTGCCATGACTATTACGTCTACTTCAGCCATTTTTGCCAGCACAGGCTTTGCCTCGTCATTTATAACGCATTCGTATTTTTCTATTTTCTGGCATGCCCGGCAGGATGTGCAGCCATTAGATTTATATTTCAGGAAAGCGGTTTGGACTATTTCCACTTCGGCCCCTTTTGATCGCGCGCCTTCAGCGAACCATTTTACAAGGGTTTCGGTATTGCCGTCCTTTTTAGGGCTTCCGGAGAGAACAAGTATTTTTACAACCATATCATGTCCTAAGTTTTGGTAAAAGATTTTATTAATTTATAGGCCTTGATGCTGTCCCCGACAGGATCAGGGCTTTCGTTTATTATGGTAATATCAGCGCCTCTTTTTATTATCTCTTCAATCAAAGGGACCATTGAACGCCTTTTTGTCAGCAAATGCCTTTTTTCGCCTTTTTCTGTATATTCTATGCCTGCTAAATGAGAATGTATGTGCTTAATGCCTTTTAATTTATCAAATATCTCCTTACAGTCTATCCCCTTCCCTTCTCTCGCTTCTAAATGCGCGAAATCCACGCAAAATTCAGACCCTGTTTCTTTCCTGAGCCTTAAAACCTCTTCAAGACTGCCGAATTGGGCGCGCTTCCCTGACACCTCGGGAGCCAAATCAACCTTCCATTTATTTTTCCTGATAATGGGCAAAAGTTCTTCTATACCTTTTTTTATTATCTTATATGTTTCTTCCGCGCTTCTATCCTGGTAAAATCCCGCGTGAAAGACAACATACCGGGCGCCCAGGTAATGCGCCCTTTCACAAGAGTCGATTATTCTTTTTTTGGAATCCCGGATCTTGTTTTTTTCTTTGGATGAGAGGTTGATGTAATACGGGGCGTGGACTGACAGCGATATATCCAGGCGATCCGCCAGTTTTCCTATTTCTTTGGCCGCGTCGTTTGTCATCCTTACGCCATAAGTAAACTCCACTTCCATGGCTGACAATCCGAGACAGCTTATGCCTTCAAGGGCTTTTATGTAACTTAACCCGCCCGGGCCCGCGGGCCCTACTCTTATCATTAGTCAAGGCCTGTATTTTTGATACTTTCGTAGAACTCCCTGTAATTTTCTTTTTTATCGCTGCTGCGGAGCGCCATTGCGGCCTTAGGGTGCTCGTTCATCATGCCTGCTATAGCATAGGGTATGACATAACCCCATTCTATTTTCTTGCTCAGGGAAATGAATTCACTGGAAATAACGTCCAGAATAGGCCTGATATCAAATTTCGGGTTCTTCAGAAAGCCTATCAATAGCTCTAAAGGGCAATTCCCTGCGGCCCTGCCGATCCCGTATATGG
>JBAZFB010000030.1 GCA_041653595.1 Candidatus Omnitrophota bacterium
CCGTCAAAGAATACCGTCACCTGAAAGAGAAGAAGAAGGGCAGGGCCCTGCTCGGGGCGCTCCTTACCTTTTCCGGGTGCTATGTGGCCTTCGCGGGCGGGGCGAACGGCGTCGGAAAGGCGATGGCCCCCGTAGTCGCGGTCGGTTTCATAGATACCAGGTGGGGCATACTGATCGCGGGCATAGGTATCGCGGCGGGAGCCCTTATCTTCGGAAAGGCGGCGCTCGAGACCGACGAGAGGGAGCTTGGGGAGATAGGTTTTGTCAGGGCGATAATCATCGAGCTGATATGCGCCACCGCGCTTTTGGCCGCGTCGATAAGCGGGATCCCGCTTTCCGTCTCCGTGACCGTGACCGCGAGCCTGACCGGCCTCGGTTGCGCCGACCTGGGGATAATGCCGAGCCTGAAGAAGCATCATGCCGTAAGGAACCTCCTGATGTGGCTTATAGTGCCTTTCACGTCGGCCTGGCTTACCTATTTCCTTTTGCACCTCCTTAAGGTCATATTGAAATGAAATTATCCTTGAAAAAAGTCCACATCGCTGAGATGATAGAACACGCGAAACACGAATTCCCGAACGAAGCCTGCGGCCTCCTGGCAGGAAAGAGCAGGAAGGTAAGCAAGGTCTACCGGATGGCGAATACCGAAAGGGGCGGGATGAGATACACGATGGCGCTCAAGGAGCAGTTCGACGCGGCCAGGGATATGCGTTCCCAGAACCTGGATATGGTCGCGATCTATCACTCGCATCCCAACGTCAGGCCGTATCCTTCTTTCCGCGACATCCAGCTCGCGATGCATCCCGAGTGCTCCTATATCATCGTCTCGCTTATCAACGGCATGCCCGAGGTCCGCTCCTTCAGGATAAGAAAGGGCATGGTCGAGGAGGAGGAGATAGATGCCGGCTGACCTCACTTCCGCCCAGCGGGAGAGATACAGGAAACATCTCATCTTCGATATGATAGGAGAAAAAGGCCAGAAAAGACTTTTGTCTTCGAAGGCGCTGATAATAGGCGCCGGAGGCCTGGGTTCGCCGGCCGCCTTATATCTCGCGTCCTGCGGGGTGGGGACGATAGGCATTGTCGACAGCGATGACCTCGAGCTTTCCAACCTCCATAGGCAGGTATTATATTCCACCGGCGATATCGGAAAGCCGAAAGTGTTCCTTGCGGAGAAGAGGCTGAAAGAGATCAATCCCGATGTGGATATCAGGGCCTCGAAGGCCAGGGTGACAGGCGATAACGCGAAGGCCCTTATAAAGGATTACGACGTGATACTCGACTGCACCGATAATTTTGAGACGAAATACCTTATCAATGACACATGCGTTTCTCTGGGTAAGGCCCTGGTGCACGGCGGCATTTACGCCTTCGACGGGCAGGTGACTTTCATCCTGCCGGGCAAGGGTCCGTGTTACAGGTGCATCTTTCCCGAGCTGCCCGGCCCGGGCGCGTTCCGCGATTGCCAGCAGGCGGGTATCCTCGGTTCGGTCCCGGCGGTGATCGGCGCCCTGCAGGCGAACGAGGCGTTGAAATACCTTCTCGGGATCGGGAAGAACCTCGTCGGGCGGCTGTTAAGGTACGACGCGCTCACCGGCGAGATCAGGATATCGGAGTATAAAAAGAATGAAAAATGCCCTGTTTGCGGCGGGAGATGATCTGATATGACAGCCAGATTTGAGTTATGGGCGATATTCGGCATAGCGATAACCGCGATGATGTATCTTGACCTTTTTGTCCTGAATAAGAAGGCCCATACCGTAAGGCTAAAAGAAGCACTGGCCTGGTGCGCGGTATGGGTAACCGCGGCGCTGTTATTTTGCGTAGGCATATATTTCCTGCTCGGCAGGATAAAGGCGCTCGAGTTCCTGACGGGCTATATAATAGAAGAATCGCTCAGCGTAGACAACCTGTTTGTCTTCATAATGATATTCGAGTATTTCAGGATACCGACTTCATACCAGCCGCGCGTGCTGAAATGGGGCATACTCGGCGCGATAGTCATGAGGGCCCTGTTCATAGCCGTCGGCGTGGAGCTCTTCAATAAGTTCGAATGGATAATATACGTCTTCGGAGCGTTCCTGGTACTCACCGCTTTCAAACTTGCTGTCAGGAAAGAAGAGAAGTTCGATCCCGAGAAGAACCCCCTGCTTAGGCTCTTCCGGAGGTTTTTCAGGGTCACGTCCGATTATCACGACGACAACTTCTTTACACTGCACTCCGCCGCCTGGTCGGCGACGCCGCTGTTCATAGCGCTGCTTCTTATCGAGTCTAGCGATATCATATTCGCGATGGATTCGATACCGGCCGTGCTCGCGATAACCACGGATCCTTTCATCGTCTATACCTCGAATATTTTTGCTATACTCGGGTTAAGGTCGCTCTTTTTCGTGATATCCGGGATGATGGGATTGTTCAGGCACCTGAAACTCGGGATCTCGTTTATCCTGGGATTCGTCGGCGTTAAGATGCTGATATCGCATTTTTATGAGATACATATAACGGTTTCTCTTGGCGTGATATTCGGGATCCTTGCCGTATCGATACTCGCTTCCGTCATCCATAAAGAAAAAGAAGGCAAGTAGATGTCAGAGCTCAGGGAGAACCTCGCTACCAAAAGATGGGTGGCGATCGCCACCGAAAGGGCGAAGAGATCCGACGATTTCAAAAAAGGCAAAGAATTACCGGCGCCGCGGCCGGCGTATGACGGGAAATGCCCGTTCTGCGAAGGGAATGAGACCCCGGACCAGACCGAGGCCTTCTCGATCCGCGACCCGGGGACAAAGCCCGGAGAAAAAGGATGGAAGATAAGGGTGATACCCAATAAATACCCGGTGCTTGTACCTCCGCAGAAAGGCGCGGCTATCGAGGTGAAAAGGCATAAGTCCGGCATATACCTCCATATGGAAGGGGTCGGAAAGCATGAGGTCGTGATCGAGAGCCCCGCCCACAACAAGACTATCGCGACGATGACTCCCTCCGAGGTCGAGGCCGTCATAAAGGCGTACCATGAGAGATACCTCGCCCTCGACTGGGACCCGGCGTATAAACAGGTCATAATATTCCGTAACCAGGGCGCCGGCGCCGGGGCCTCGCAGCTGCATCCGCACTCGCAGATAATCGCGACGGCGATGATGCCGCAGCATATGAGGTATGCCCTCATTGAGGCGCAAAGATACTATGACGAGCTCGGCAAGTGCGTCTTCTGTGACATGATAAAATGCGAGCTCGCGGAGAAAGAACGGCTGGTCATGCAGAACGACAAGTTCGTCGCGTTCGTCCCATACGCGGCACTGCTCCCTTACGAGATCTGGATATTGCCGCTCAAGCATTCGACCTCCTTCGCCGACCTCTCCCCCCAGGACACGGGATCGCTCGCCCAGATACTGCGCGACATCCTCGCCAAGTTATATTACGGCCTGAACAACCCCGATTACAATTATTGCATAAGGAGCGTGCCCCATTACTCGGCGTGCGAGCCGTATTACCACTGGCATATACAGATACTTCCGCGCCTTACGACGCCGGCGGGATTTGAGATCGGCTCGGGGATGGCCGTAAATGTCACGCTGCCGGAAGAGTCGGCGAAATTCCTGCGCGAATTCGAGATCGGGACGCCATGAGATCAGCTACCGCGCCGGTATTATTATTCTGTCTGTTATTCCTGCCCGCGGCCGAAGCCGCCTCCGGCAAGACGGTCCCCCCTAAACTCGACGGATGGTACCTGGTCTGGCACGACGAGTTCGACGGCGACAAGGTCGACCCTGTAAAATGGAGGGTTGAAGACGCCGCGCTCGTGAAGAACAAAGAACTGGAATACTATTCTCCGGGGAACGTCTATGTAAAAGACGGAAAGCTTATTTTAAAGAGCGAGAAGAAAGAGCGGGGAGGCCGGCCCTACACCTCGGGGCTTGTCGAGACGAAAGGCAGGTACTCTTTTGAATACGGCCGTGTCGAGGTCCGCGCCAAGCTCCCCGGCACAAAGGGCATGTGGCCTGCCCATTGGATGATGCCGGCGAAGGGCGGGTGGCCCCCGGAGATAGATATAATGGAACTCGTGGGGAGCAAGCCCAACGTGATACACATGACAAACCACTACGGCGAATTCCCGCGCAACCGTTATGACTCAAAGGTCTTCACCGGCCCCGATTACACGAAAGATTTCCACGTCTTCGCGCTTGAATGGGAGGAGGGGGAGCTTCGCTGGTATATAGACGGCGTCCGGCATTTTTCCGTCACGAGGAACGTCCCGCGCGGACCTTTTTATATAATACTCAATACCGCGGTAGGGGGGACGATGCCGAGCAACCCGGACGAGACGACGGTCTTCCCGCAGTATCATGAGATCGACTATGTCCGCGTATACATGAAGGAAATACCCGGGACATATTTTCTTATGACATCTGCCGTGAACGGGAAGATAGCGGTCGAGCCCAGACTTCCGAGATATAACAAGGGCGATAAGGTCAGCGTGGCCGCCGTCCCAGCGATAGGGTATAAATTCGATGGCTGGGGCGGAGACGTCGGTCTCGGCAGAGATAACCCCGCCATCGTCCTGATGAACAGGCACAAGACGATAACCGCGAATTTCACGCCCGACCCCAACGCGCCGAAACTCCTTTCGCGCGGCAAGAAAGCGTTTGCCTCGACCGCCGAAGGCCCCGAACTGTCGGCCGGGAATGCCGTCGACGGGGATATGGGCACACGCTGGTCGTCGGAGTTCTTCGAC
This sequence comes from Candidatus Omnitrophota bacterium, assembly GCA_041653595.1. Lineage (NCBI taxonomy): Bacteria > Pseudomonadati > Candidatus Omnitrophota > Candidatus Omnitrophota bacterium. The sequence continues at coordinate 4,730 of JBAZFB010000030.1, forward strand.
CCACAGTGGATATATATAGACCTCGGCAAGCCCCGCGCGATAGAAGCGGTCCGGCTCGAATGGGAGAACGCGTCAGCGAGGGCGTTCAAACTCCAGGTCTCTGACGACGCCAAGAGCTGGAGGACCGTCTACTCGACCGATAACGGGGCAGGGGGGACGGAGGAGATGACCGGCCTGGACGTTACCGGCAGGTATGTGCGCATCTACGGCTCTGAGCGCAGGTCAAAGTACGGCTATTCGCTCTGGGAGTTCGAGGTCTTCGGCAAAGAGCCGCCTTCCATCATGTAAGCGGGCCCCAACCCACAATTTCCTTGACAAAATCCGCGATATCGCTATAATTATCTTATTGAGTGAGCGCTCACTCAATAAAGGATATCATGGCAAACGTAACGGCTGTACATACCGATACAAGGCAGAAGATCATAAACGCGACCTTGCTTGTTACCGCCAAAAACGGTTTCGACAGGGCGACGACCGAGGAGATATCCCGCACCGCAGGCGTCTCCGAAGGCATAATTTACCATTATTTCAGGAGCAAGCAGGAGCTTTACGCAAACATGATAAAGGAGAGGGCCGGTAATTACAGGGAGGCCCTCGCTAAAGAGGTTGCCGGGATAGGGACCCCGAAGAAGAAACTCGACCGCCTCATAGATTTCCATTTCGAGCATTTCACCGGCAAGAAGAGCATATTCCGCGGCACCCTGGACAGGACAAACGATGCCCCGGTAATAAAAGAGTATCTCTTCAGGATCGCGATAGCTCCCTACAGCCGGATGATCGCGGGGATAATCGGCGAAGGCATCAAGGCGGGGGAGTTCGAGGACGTCGATCCGCAAGTCGCGGCATTGAACCTGCTTGGCATGATGCAGCTCCCGGCGATCGTGATGCATTTCGGCCATGCCGAATTTACCGTCCGGGACGCGGTGGATAACGTCAAAAAAATATTCTTCGGAGGAATTCTAAAATGAAAAAACATTTAAAGAGGGGCATCGTTTTACTGGTAGTCATCGTTTTATTTGCGGCGGCGGCCTTCTATATAATGCCGCGGAAGGCGCCGAAGGGCGTCTTCCAGACGACCGGCATCCTCGAGGCGACCGAGGTCAACCTGGCTCCCAAGATATCGGAGCGCGTAAAGGAAGTCCGGTTCCATGAAGGCGATCATGTAAAGGACGGGGATGTCGTGGTTATGCTCGATGACCGGAAAGAAAAAGCCCAGTTCGAGCAGGCCCAGGCCGACCTTGAGGTGGCGAAGGCGAACGCGCTCAACGCGGATGCCAACATAGAAAAGGCCAAGGTGAAGATAGAGGATACCGAGCGGGACCTCGGCAGGTACGGCAAACTTCTCGAGAAGAAACTTGTGGCGCAGAACGATGTCGACAAGGCGAAAACCGCGTACGATACGGCGGTCGCGGACTTAAACGGGATGGTTGCCCAGAAAATACTCGCTGAGGCGACCATAAAACAATCCGAGGCCGCCTTGAAAGTCGCCAAGACTAACCTGGACGATACGGTGATATATTCCACTTTATCCGGGATGGTGGTTTTGAGGGCATTTGAGCCGGGAGAGATGGCTTCGAACGGCGCGACGATCCTGACCATTATCGACCTGTCGGATGTATGGGTGCGCGTAGACGTGGAAGAGACCGCCGTCTCGAAGATAAAACTAGGCGATGCCGCGAAGGTCAAGGTAGATTCGCTCCCCGGCCGCGAGTTTAAGGGGCGTGTCACCGAAATAAACAGCGAAGGCGAGTTCGCGACCCAGCGTGACGTGAAAAGAGGCAGGCAGGACATAAAGACTTTCAGGGTAAAGGTCAAAATAGACGAGCCGGAAGGGCTGTTGAAGCAGGGCATGACTGCTACGGCCACCTTCGGGGGATAAGGACGGAATGGCATACGCGGCGGAAGTAAAAAATATAGTCAAAAAATTCCCGTCGGTCACGGCGGTAGACGATGTCAGCTTCTCCGTCGAAGAGGGCGAGATATTCGGTTTCCTCGGCCCAAACGGCGCCGGCAAGACGACCCTGATAAGGATACTTACCTGCCTGATGAAGCCGACATCGGGCCAGGCGAATATAAGGGGCATCGATGTCGTCAAGCAGCCGTCGCTCGTGAGGCGCAATATCGGCGTCGTCTCGCAGGCGCTTACCAGCGACCTCGACCTGACGGCTTATGAGAACCTGAATATCTACGGGAAATATTTCGATGTGCCGAAGAAAGAGCGCAAACAGAGCATAGATTACCTGCTCGGCAAGGTCGACTTGAAGGACAGGGCTAAGGAGCTCGTCGCGACATATTCCGGAGGCATGAGGCGGCGCCTCGAGATAGCGCGCGGGCTCATACACAAGCCGTATATCCTGTTCCTCGATGAGCCGACGATCGGGCTCGACCCGCAGTCGCGCCGCGTGATATGGGAACTGCTTCAGAAGATACGCAAGGAGACGGGGCTTACGATATTCATCACGACCCATTACATGGACGAGGCCGATATCCTCTGCGACAGGATAGGGATAATCGATTACGGCAAGATCGTGGCCCTGGACTCGCCGGCCAACCTCAAACGGAGCATAGGCGGTTTCGATATAATCGAGGTATCGCTCAGCAACTTCTCGCCTGCCGTCATGGAACAATTGAAGGCGATGAAATTCATCAGGGAGATCTCCGAAAAAGACGAGATGCTCAGGATTTCGGTCGATGACGCGGCAAAATCGATGTCGGTCCTGATCGATGAATTCAAGAAGATGGGCACCACGATCCTCTACCTGGCCATACACGAGCAGTCCCTGGAAGACGTATTTATCCATTATACGGGCAAGACGATAAGGGAGGCCGAGGTCCAAAAGGTGAACTTCTTTATAGGGGCGGGGGCCCCGAGGAAAATGCCGGGAGCCAGGATATGAGAGCGCTGGCTGTGACCGAAAGGGACCTCAAGAGGTTCATACGCAACCCGTTCGTAATAGTAGCGAGCATATTCATGCCTCTTATGTACCTTGTCATAATGGGCAGTTCATTCCAGGGCGAACTCAAGCACCTTCCGGTCCTTCTGGTCGACCAGGATAACGGCCCTTACGCCAGGCGCGTGGTCGAATTGCTGCAGGCGCTCGAGGACGGCCCCCACACTCTCGAGATCACGAGGGAGAACGACCAAAAGAAGGCGGTCGATATGGTAAGGGACGGTTTCTATAAAGGGGTCATAATAATACCGCCGGATTTCAGCAAAAATGTCGTCAAGAACGTGGATCCGCAGGTCGGGCTTCTTCTGGATAACACCGATTCGATATCCGCGGGAAGTATTTCAGGCGTGGTCTCGAGGGCGATGGTTTACCTCAAGTCCGATTATTTGGCGGTCCGCCCGGACAGGTCGAGGCCGCAATTGCGCTCGATAGAGCTCTATAAGAAGATAGACTACGACGCTTCGCTGGTACCGGGCATAATAGTCATGGCGATATTCATGGGAACGACGTTCACCGGGGCATTCAGCCTCGTCATGGATAAGTTCCTCGGCATACACGAAAGTTACCTGTCGACGCCGCTAACGCGGTTCGACCTCGTCGCCGGCACGATAATGAGCGGAGTGCTTATCACGACGATAATGTCGATAATAGTCATGATAGGCGGCCTTTTGATAACCGGGATAAAGCTTGCGGGAGGCATAAGCACTGTCATGCTCCTGCTGGTCACGATGGTGATCACCGCCCTCGGGCTGTTGAGCATGATATTCACGGTCCTGGGACGGGCGGACCATCCGAGGATAGTCGGCGTGCTGGTCGGTTTCCTGAACGTAATATTCTATTTTCCGAGCGGAGCGGTCTATCCGATAGAGAGCCTGCCCAACTGGTTAAGGGCTTTCGCGAAAGTCAATCCCGAGGCATACGCGGTCCACGCTTTTAAGGAACTCATTCTTAAGGGCTCCGGTTTCACGGCGGTCCGGGGCGACCTTATCTTCCTCATGGCATTTATCGTGGTTATGTTATTTTTAGCGACGCTGACATTTAAAAGGACGATGTGATGACGCATATAAGGAAGATCGTTATATTAACAGTATTATTTACGGCTCTGATAACCGGCCGCGTTTATGCCGAGGATATCCCGACCTTGACCCTTGACGACTGCGTCAAGGCCGCGCTCGCGAACAACCCGAAATTAAAGGAAGCTGTCGCCAATGTCGACCTGAATAAGGCCGGGATCGGCTCGGCGAAATCCGCTTACCTGCCGCAGCTCTCCACGACGGGCAGCTACATACATTATGACACCTCGAAGGTAGCCTTCGGATCTTTCGCGCTTTCGGGCAATGTCACTAACGCCTTTCCCGCCGTCGATAAGAGATATGAGGTCTTATCGGAAAACACCTCAGTCAGCCAGCTTATCTGGGATTTCGGGCAGACGCTGAACAGGATCAAGTTCGCCAACGAGACGCTCTCGGCCTCGCAGTATGAGTTCCTTGAGACGCAGGAGAACACGATACTTAACGCCGAGAAGGGGTATTTCGACGCCATGCGAGCGCAGCTCCTGCTTGAGGCGGCGAAAGATAACTTTGAGATGATGAGAGTCCACCTCGGACGCACAGAAGGATTTTTCGAAGTGGGATTCCGGCAGGCCTATGACGTTACGAAGGACGAGGTCAACGTCGCCAACGCGAACCTCGACCTCGTGACCGCGAAGAAGAATTTCGAGATGTCCAAGGTGACGCTCAATAATATAATGGGGAATACCGGCGGGACGGCATACAGGGTGGTCGAGATAGGTGATTTCAAGCCGGACGAGATAAACCTTGAGGAGGCGCTTAAAGCCGCGGCATCGAACAGGGTCGAGCTCTCGAAGCTGCAGGCCAGGGCGCGGGCGGCCCAGGCCGACCTCGCGGCCAAGAAGAAGGGGAATTGGCCGGTAATATCCGTAGGGGGCAGCCACCAGGTCAGCGATACAAGCACGCCCGGCGTCGGCAACGTCCAGAGCTGGAACGCAGGGCCCCAGATCAGTTGGCCGTGGTTCGACGGTTTCAAGACAAAGTCTGAAGTGGAGGCCGCGCAGGCGAACCTTAAGTTAGCCCAGCTCGGGATCCAGGACGAGACATTGAACATAGCCCTTGAGGTCCAGAGCGCGGTGCTTTCGCTCGGGGAATCGAAGGAGCGGATCGTCGCGACGGCAAAACTACTCCAGCAGTCGAAAGAGTACCTCGATATAGCCAACGCGAGGTACGAGGAAGGCCTCGGCTCGATAATAGAAGTGACGGACGCCGAGAACTCGGTCGTCTCGGCCAGGCAGGGCCACGCCTCCGCGATCGCCGACTACCTGACCGCATCCGCGTCATACCAAAAATCCATCGGCGTCATATCCCAGGGCATAGTTAAATAAATCCTTCCGGTCGGCCCCGTATTTTACCCCCGTTATTATGCTTGAAATAAGTATTTCGGGAGCTATAATCATCTTATACGCTAAAGGCACAGCCGTTGAGTTCAAACGTTAGACAAGGAGATGAATAATGACAGATAATCGAAAAATTAACATTAAGGCACTGGTAGTGGGTGTGTTAACAGATTTAGGCAGCTCGATAGTTTTAGGTATCATACTGGGCGTAGTGGCGGCTATTATCCTAATTGCTCAAGGCGTTCCACCGAAAGAAGTTGCTGTGCGTTTGCAGGGACAGATGCTTCTTATCCCAAGTATGATCATAGGTCTTGGAGGCACGTTGCTTGGAGGTTTTGTTGCCGGCCGAATTGCAAAAGATTATGAAGTGTTCCATGGCGGCATAGTGGGTTGCATAAGTATTTTACTTGGTTTTTTCTTTTGGTCATCTTGTCCCTTGTGGTATAACCTCGCAGGCCTGATAGTAACTATTCCTTGCGGAATGCTGGGAGGTAATATCGCAAAAATTACTCGTAAGAATATAAATAAAAATGTCTAACATTTCACTCCAGCGGACGGCGCTGGCTACCTGTTTTAATGTCGCCGCCGCTGAGTTCAAACGTTATAAGATGATAATATGATTGATAAAAAGATAAAAATAGAATATTACGATCAGAATGAGGATTTTGCGAAATATCTGCCTAAAACCGGCGTGATCGCGAAGCAGTTAATTGATGAATATAGAAATAATGATTGGTTCCTTGTTAAGATTGATGAGCCATTTGAATATCAATTGAAAATAGGCGAAAATTATCAATATAAATTAATCGAATGCAAGAATATGCTTATTCGCTCCCGAATAAAGAATGAAGATATCGACTCACCTAATGGCACCTCTGTCTTTATAATGCTCATCCCTGATGAATCAAAATTATCAAATAATCCAATAAAAATAAAAGATTTTATACATATAGCATTGGGAAGTGCTAAGATTATATAGGCTTATAACATTTCACTCCAGCGGACTGCGCCAGCCATCCGTTATCAAGGGCACAGCCGCTGGGTTCAAACGTTAGGCAATCGAGAACACATGAAGAGCATACCATCAGCAATCGTTTGGTTTCCTTTGGTTGTGGCTCTCCATTTTCTGGGCTTGGGGAGCGCGTTCGGATCTTCTCCCATGAAATTCCATGTCATTTCGGATTCCTCAATCTCACCTGCCGGGACGAAGGCAGCCCGACCTGACGCGCTATTGTCCGGCGGAAAATTCTACGTGAGCTACCTTCAAGTCTCACCCCTCAGAACATTCCGTCTTCTTGTTCTGGACAAGAATCTGACGCTCTTGGGATCAACTGATCTGTTTTCTGGCAAGAATCAGCCAACGGATATACGCGTATGTTCAGGACCCGGAGATTCCTTTTTCTATGCTTTTGAGACTACTAACTTCCGCAAAGGGATTCCCAATCACCTAAACATTGCCCGGTATGTGTTCACGGAATCACTTCCAACTTTGGCTTCCTCCAAGACGGAAGTAGCCGCAGCCATGCCCGTAGTCATTCCTGACGGGCTTCCCCGGTCCGGTGACGATCTGGCTGATGATCCTGCGCCCTTTATCTACAGAGACTGTTTCTACGTAATCACGAGGAAATGGGAATCAGCGATCCTGAAGGTTCGTTCGTTTTCCACAGACTTGGATCATCTGGAAACCCGGGAGATGGATCTCGGTAAGTCATTTCCCGGGCTCTACCTATCAGTCAATTCCATGGTCGACATTGAAGGGCAGCCGTATCTAATCGCCGGCGTGTTCAATGGCCCACCGATCGACCGCCGCTTTTTCTCGTACATTGCCGCAATTGGATTGGACGACACCATGACAAAGGCCGGCAATCCCATAGTTCTCTCAAGGACAAAATGTTACGAGGATAATGTTGCTTGTGCGAGACATTCGGGGGGGATCCTGTTCGTGGGATATGACAGCCGAGAATATGACAGCCCAAAGCCCGCGCCTTTGGATCACCTCGGGATAATCAAGGCCTTCGATCCAAGGAACGGGTTCAAGGAACTGGGTTTAGTCCGGATTAACTCGGGCCGTATGATCGACAATCATTTCACTTTTG
>JBAZFB010000031.1 GCA_041653595.1 Candidatus Omnitrophota bacterium
TAGCCACGGAAAAATGCATAAAGATGAGATTTCTGAAGAGCTTGCAGATGTGGCTATGTATCTTTTTGAACTCGCAGATAATCTAGGAATTGATCTTTCTGAAGCAATAGAGAATAAATTGATAAAAAACGCCAAAAAGTATCCGGTTGAAAAAGCTAAAGGCCGGCATACAAAATACAATAAATTATAAGATATGATCGTTTACCAATCGACCAAGCAAGGTTTTCTTAAAGACGCTTCATCTGGGATAGAAGATATCGTCAGAGAGTGCGTTCGCAAGAAGCTTAACATTGATGTAAAGCCGGGCAGTAGTGAATATGATTCCTGGAGAAATTCACTTGGCAATGCGATGCATCATGTGCTCGATACTGATAAGATTCCGGATGATTCTGGTGTTGCGATCGAGTATTCCATTCCTCGTTCAAAAAATCGTATAGATTTTCTGATTACCGGAGAGGATGAACGAGGCCGTGAACGGGTGGTTATCATAGAGTTAAAGCAATGGACAGATATTCAGGTTACTGATAAGGATGCGATCGTATTAACGCGTTTCAAGCAAGGTCCAAGTGAAGAGCTCCATCCTTCATATCAGGCGTGGTCGTATTCGACCCTTCTTTATGGCTTTAACGCCACGGTTTATGAGGAAGGGATCGGATTGGAGCCTTGCGCATATCTCCATAATCATGTCGATAATGACGTTATAACCAATAAGTTTTACGATGATTATTTGAAAAAAGCTCCGCCATTCTTCAAAGGTGATAAAGAAAAACTCCAGGATTTTATCGCTCAATATGTGAGATATGGCGAGAAGAAGAATACGCTGTATCGTATCGATCAAGGCGAAATTCGTCCTTCTAAGAATCTTGCTGATTGCCTTGTCTCAATGATTAAGGGTAATCAAGAATTTATCATGATCGACGACCAGAAGGTTGTTTACGAGACCGCACTTTCGCTTTCAAAAAAATCCAGTAAGACTAATAAAAATGTCTTAATTGTTAAGGGTGGGCCGGGAACAGGAAAGTCGATCGTCGCTATAAATTTACTTGTTGCGATCACAAAGCTCGGATTAAATACGCAATATGTTACAAAAAATTCTGCCCCTCGAGCAGTTTTTGAGGCTAAGCTAACAGGCACTCTTAAGAAAACTCAGATTTCAAATATGTTTACTGGCTCGGGTTCGTATGTGAAATGTGAGCCTAATGCATTTGATGCTCTTATCGTTGATGAGGCGCACAGACTTAATGAAAAGTCAGGTATGATGAGGAACACAGGAGAGAATCAAATTAAAGAGATTATTGACGCTTCTAAATGCTCTATCTTTTTTATCGATGAACACCAAAGAGTGACTTGGCATGATATCGGCAGGAAAGATGAGATTGAAAAGTGGGCTGTGCGTATTGGCGCGAAAGTTCACAATCTTAAGCTTGAGTCACAATTCCGATGCAATGGATCTGACGGATACCTCGCCTGGCTTGATAATACACTTCAGATAAAAGAAACAGCCAATAAGACGCTTGATGACATCAAGTATGACTTTAGGATAGTTGAGTCTCCAAAGGAGCTCCATGAGCTTATCCTTAAAAAGAACAAGATTAATAATAAGGCGCGCCTTGTCGCCGGGTATTGTTGGGATTGGGTGAGCAAGCGGGGTAAAAATCTGAATGATATTGTAATGCCTGAGCATGATTTTCAAATTAAATGGAATCTCGCCAGCGATGGAAATGTTTGGATAATTTCCCCTGAATCGGTAAGTGAGGTTGGCTGTATTCATACATGTCAAGGTCTCGAGGTTGATTATATCGGAGTCATTGTTGGGCCAGATCTCGGGGTTAGGGATGGTCGAGTTATTGCAGATCCTAGCAAAAGAGCTCAAACCGATAAATCTCTTCATGGGTACAAGAAAGCACACGAAGACAATCCCGAAGAGGCATACCGCAAGGCAGAGTCAATCATTAAAAATACATACAGAACTCTTATGACGCGTGGGCTGAAGGGCTGTTATGTATATTTTATAAATAAAGACACAGAAAGATTCTTTAAATCGAGAATCGAGCATCATAAACAACCGAAAGAGGAAGAGAAGCCGGGAGTTATTATTGATATTTCACCAGATAAAAAATATGACGAATATTTACCCGTTTATTCGCTTAAGGCAGCTGCAGGTAAATTTGGTGAGGGAGAAGACGTGCATGAAGAAGGCTGGATAAAAGTAAGCGAGCTAAAGTTAAGCAAAAGTATGTTTGTTTGCAAAATAGTCGGCCATTCCGTGGAGCCAAAGATACCTGATGGTAGCTATTGCATATTCCGAACTGATACTATTAGTGGGACGCGGCAAGGGAAGGTAGTTCTCGTTCAGAGCCGCAATATTCATGATCCCGACACCGGTGGATCATATACAGTAAAGAGATACAATAGCGAAAAGGAGTACAGCAAAGATAGCACATGGAAACACGGAAAAATCGTCCTTGAGTCTTTAAATAACGGCTACAAACCAATAATTTTAACTCCTGAAGATGAAAGTGAATTTAAAGTTATAGCGGAGTTTGTAGGGAATTTGTAAAATATATGAAATATACGGAGAGAGGATAAATATAACATCAACAAGGTCCCCCAGCGCCAGGGCCGCAACCTGCGCGTCGTCTCCTCCGACCGCTCGCTGTATTTTTGTGCGAAGGATGCGCTGGCAACGCCGATGAAATGCGCGGCCCTTCAGAAATGAGATTTCTGAAGGGGTGAGGAATCTTGGGGAAGTCGTAAGCATTTTATAAGCGAAAGATAAGAATTTGTTATGCAGGAAGAAGGAATAGTTATAAATCTTGAAGGTATCAAGGAAGATAATGAAGAAATTAAGTCATTTAGGACATATAGTAATTATCTATTAAGCCTAAAACAGTATATTGAGTATAAGTACGGGAAAAGGCCAGAGGTATTCGTAAATCTTAAAACTGCTTGTGAGGAAAAACCTTCCTATTCTAAATTTCAAACAAATAAAGATGCAGATTTAGACAAAATTAAGAAATTATTGTTTAATTCATGGCACACAGAGATTGTTTTTTGTATACCGCGGAAAACAAGTGAAGAATTTGTCAAGTATTCTAATCACTGGGCACCTATTCAGGCGTATTATTCAATATTTCTTTCAATTAGAGCTTTATTTGATAGCATGGGTATTGTATGCCCGCATTCTCACGCAGATACACTTCAACAGATTTCTGAAAGTATTGTAAATAGAGATCTGTTCCCATCGCCCTGGAACAGCTATTGCAGAGGGCAAAAAGAGTTAAATAACCATTCTTATTTTAATTTTCTAGGGGAATACAAGGAAATAAGTAATCTATCTACGCCTTTTTTGGTCGATTTTTGGAGTTGGTATGCCCTATGGCTTAAAACAACACGCGAAAGAAAAGATAAAAAAAGACGCAAGGAAGCAATAAAGTCTAAACGTTTTAAATGCGCTAATGGAGAACCAAGAAAAAACCTCTCTTTTAAACAAAAATTAATAGTTGATAGCACTTTGCATGCCACAACATTTTATGATGGGCTATATAGGTTAAGAATCCGATCAAACTATGAGGATGCGGATGCTTTTATTCTTGGCACAATGTCACAAGAGGAGGCGCTAACTTTTTACGACTCTCTTATAGTGATTCTAGAAGCGACTCTCTTCGTACTGGAAAAGTGCATCTCTAAACATATTTCGAGCCAGGAGTATAAAAATATTGTTGATGAATTTATTAGAAGCGTGGGAGAGGATATGGCTAAAGATACAGTTGCTTTAAGAAAAGATTATTATTAAATTGTAGCACTAAAAGTATTATAAACAAATAAACTAAAGCATTCTGAATTAATGTGCCTCACAGTGCCCGCCATTTAGAAAATCTAAATTTCTCATAATAGCCAATGGTGTATAATTTTACTTGATTTATTGTTTGTAATAATATAGTATATTGTAAACAATTAAAGGAGCTAATATGAAAAGAAGGGGCAGGAAACCAGAGGTCACCAGTCTATATAAGAATGGGAAAAGATGCACATTTTATATCAAGAACGATATTAAAGCGAAACTAGATCATCTTAAGCATAATTCTGATGTTCATATATCTGATCTCGTAAATACTGCCCTAGAATTACGGTTAAAGGATATACTTTCTGGTAAATCCGACTCTATTAGAGTTGTATCGCTATTTAGTGGATGTGGCGGTATGGATGTGGGTTTTGTAGGTGGCTTTGAATTCTTAAATAACAAATATGAAAACCTAGGATTTGAGATGGTGTTCGCTAATGACATAATACAAGACGCGTGCGATACATATGAGGAATATTTTAAACATAAATCCGTTTGTTTAGACATAAAACAATATCTAGATGGTAATGGGATTATTCCTGACTGCGAGGTTGTTATTGGAGGATTTCCATGCCAGGATTTTAGTTTAGCCGGGAAAAGAGAGGGGTTCAATACGGAAAGAGGGCGACTTTATGAACAGATGAAGAGAGTGATATTATTGAAGAAGCCCTTAATATTCATAGCAGAAAACGTTAAAGGTTTAACGAATCTTGCTGGAGCGCTGGATAGGATAAAGAACGATTTCGCCGCAACTTATCCTGGGTATCGAATCAGTGACCATTTACTTATGGCCGCTGATTTCGGCGTTCCTCAAACCAGAGAAAGAGTCATCATTGTTGGCGTCCGAAACGACTGCGTTGCGACTTTTCATGCCCCTTCCCCAACTCACGCGTTTGACGAATCAAATGAGGACGGAAGAAAGCCTTGGGTTAAATCTGAAGAGGCAATCGGTGACTTATGGGGCACGGAGAAAAAAAAGAATTGCCTACCAAATCAGAACCAATATTCACAGGCTAAAAATTATGGCGAACATTTACAGGGTAATAAACCTATAAAAGCGGATTACCCGGCGCCAACGATTCGAGCCGAACATCATGGTAATATTGAGTTTCATTATAAGAACAAAAGACGACTAACGGTGAGGGAATGCGCTAGAATTCAGACTTTTCCAGATAATTTCGTTTTTAAGGGAAGCGGCTCATCCGCTTATGTGCAGGTTGGTAATGCTGTTCCGCCGCTATTAGCTTGGCATATTGCGAAAAGAGTGAAGGAGTTTGTGGAGAATGAGAAAAAAGCGAGATCCGAAAGTTACAAGCAAAATCATGGCGTGTATTCATTCCAAGAATACGCGGCCGGAAGTAGCTTTAGGTAGAATCCTACGTAGGAATAAAATAAAATTCCGAAGACATTACAAGATTTCAGGAAGCCCAGATATCGCCATAAATTCAAGAAAAATCGCCATTTTTGTTGATGGCGATTTTTGGCATGGTCATAATTGGAAGTTAAGGGGGCTTAAGAGTCTTCAAGCTGAACTCGCAAGTTATAACAAATTTTGGGCTAATAAGATAAGAAATAACATTAAACGTGATATAAGGACGAACAAGGAGTTAAGGAAAAATGATTGGAAAGTGCTTCGATTTTGGGAGAGCGATTTAAAGAGAAAACCCGATATGATAATTAATAAAATACTACGCGTCTATCGTGCTCGCAGACCCGCCGCATAGATTAAAGACGCTTCTCCCTTATTTAAATTTCCCTGTTTATCAACAAGACCAAGCCATACTTCTTCTATGTCGGCGGATTTAGACACCTTCACGCACCAGGCGCTTGTAAGCTCGTCTCTATTGACGTCGGTCAGAATTTTTTTTATCGCCTTGGCATTAATGTACAAATTATAAAGTATTTTAGGGACTTTTATAGTCTTACCATTCAATAATCGCAATGACATTTGACCGCCGGCCGTGAATAAGTCTCGGAACGAGCTACACGTGGCTTGATATTCCTGTAACAGATAGAGAGATGGTTTTATGTACTTGCGATTAGAGGTTGAAAAAACTTCAGGGAAACGAACCATAACCTCTACTATAAAACGCTCTTGTGAAACATCATCAAGTTCAGAAATATGTTTTATAATCGGCATTACACCGGAATCAATCCACCATAGTTCCTCACCTTTTTTGAGTATGCTTCGATAATATTCCTTAGCCGTTTTTATGGTGTCGCCTTGGCAAAATGCCCCATAGGTTGTACCCATCTTCCCAAATATGTTATCACCTTTTGGTAGCTCCATATTAATTTTATAGCGTGGCGAGTGAGTAACTACGATATCGCTAAGGCAGTCTTCATAAAGTCTAAACATGATATCAGATTTATTTTTCTTGCCCTTTTTCCCGAAGAATATATAAACTTGTCTTAAATCTTTTATTTTTGTGGCTTCAGTAATACTATTGCCTGTTGTTACCCAGGCATCGCCAGCCGTGAATTTCGCCTCGATTCCAAAAGGCCATATGTATATGTCTGGAAATGAATGTTTGCCCGTCCAAAGATGATCTCTTATGCTTCTCTCGGCACATATAGCTTTTATTACGCCGTAAAGAATAGCTTCAAATTCATCGCCTGAATTGATATTTCTCAAGCCATCTTTTAATAGACGGATTTTAGCTTCTTCTAAAATCTCAATAAATGTGCCCTCGGATATCACTTTTCTCATATTTACCTCTGATTTTACTAAATTATAGCTCTTCATGCTTAAAAGCACAACAATAAAGGTGAGAATTACTTAAAATACGCTAATAAAAGCAAGTAATAGCTTGACACCTAAATGTTTTAAGCGTAGATTGGGAAAAGGGTTACAAGTTACATAAAAATTAGAAACTTGTCAAAAAGGAATATGCAATTTTGCGGAATACCCTAAAGTGATACGTCCCGCAATATACACAAAGAGGAATCATGCCGCGGCCTTTTAATTCTGAGTTAGTGCTCGAAGAAAAAATATCAGAGGCAACCCTGCGCGCTTATCATGTTGGGTTTGAGAATAATAAGTTTAGGTTGCAACCACTCGTTGATGTGATATGTGATGTCATATTAGAGTTTGCATTAGGATATGATAAAAGCGTAAGCATAGCTCCTACTGAGATCAGGGCGAAGTTACGGGAAGCGGCTTTAAGAGTCTATGATACTGACAAATATAAAAAACGAGGCGAATTTGGAGAGCTAATTCTCCATCTTTTTCTTAGAGATTTTTGTGAAACAATACCCTTAATTTCAAAGATATACTTTAAAGATACAAGTAATGCGGCTGTTCATGGTTTTGATGCCGTTCATATTACAATTAAAAATGGTAAGAATAAACTTTGGCTTGGTGAATCAAAACTTTACACAAATGGAACCGAAGGAGTGAGAAGCCTAGTTAAGGATTTGGTAGCCCACACAAAAGCGAATTATCTTCGTAAGGAGTTTATGTTTATTGCGCCAAAGATACCAAGTTCAACGCCTTTAATTGAACACTGGCGGAGGCTTATGCATAGACATCAAACTCTAGAATCAATATATCACGGAATTTGTATACCTATGGTATGTACGTATTCGAGTGATGTATTTCGTTCTCATTCTGTAGCTACACGGCAATATTTAGATGATTTTACAAAAGAATGCCATAGTCTAAAGGCTATATTTGATGTCGGATCAAAAAAAGTAACCACAGATATTGATGTAATGTTAATGTTGCTACCCGTTCCCTGTAAAGACGAACTAATCAAAGAGCTTCACAAACGGTTAAGGTCAATGCAATCGATATGAAGATAACAAAGCTTGATGACGCAATAAATTTTATAGCGAACTCAAAAGCGATTAATTTTAACGATAGCTTCGAACTATCAAAAGCGGTAGCTTTTTTATTGTCAGAAGAGGAAAGTGCGCAACAAGGGCGGGAAATCATAATTCGCATCTTGGATGCATGGAGTAAAGTTAATTCTGAAACAAAAAATATATGGAACGATTTAATTGAGGCATCCGGTCTGTACCCTTATGTAGAGCAAAATAAATTATCCGGTTCTTCGTGCTTACGACAAGAATATCATAAATCAAAATATTTAGTAGATAAATATTTCCATGCAGAGCAGATGAATATATCTATTTTACTACACAAACTAGAAAGTCTTATCGTAAGCGCTCCGACAAGTTTTGGGAAAAGCCTACTAATCGAAGAAGTTGTCGCTAGTAAAGTACATAATAATATTGTAGTTATCCAGCCAACGTTGGCACTTCTAGATGAAACTCGTAAAAAACTTCAACAGTATAGCGATGATTACAACATAATAGTTAGTACTTCGCAAATGCCGTCACCTAGAAAAAATTTATTTTTGTTTACCGGTGAAAGAGTTGTTGAGTATAAACATTTTCCCAAAATCGATTTTTTTGTTTTGGACGAATTTTATAAGTTAAGTCCATCAAGGGACGATGATAGGTCAATAGCCTTAAACCATGCGTTATATTTGCTACTTAAAATGACAAAAAGGTTTTATATGCTAGGTCCTTCTATTAAAAGCATACCCGAAGGCTTTGCGTCAAAATACAACGCTAACTGGCTAAGGACTAGCTTTGCAACTGTCGCCATAGATATTAATAAAATATATGAAGAAAAAAAAATAAATAAAGAAACTCAGGAAACTGCGCTGTTTGATTTATTGTTAACGCTAAAAGAACCGACTTTAATTTACTGCTCGTCGCCGGGCAAGGTAAATAAGTTAATACCAAAATTTTTAGAGTTTATGTTAAATAAGAACCACAATGGGAAACAACTAGGTTCCTCAAACCATGACTTAACCCAGTGGATCGATACGAATATTCATGAAAATTGGGATTTAAGAAAGGCTTTGGCTAACAGAATAGGTTTCCATCACGGTGCTTTACCTAGGCATTTGGCAAGCTCTGTAGTAGACGCATTCAACTCCGGTGATATACATTATCTTTTTTGCACCTCTACATTGATTGAGGGCGTTAACACATCTGCAAAGAATGTTGTATTATTTGACAAGAAAAAAGGACTCAAGCAAATTGACTATTTTGATTTCAAAAATATAACAGGTAGGGCTGGTAGAATGAGCAGGCACTTTATAGGAAATATTTTTCAATTCCATCCAGAACCTCAACAACTTGAATTAAATATAGACATTCCTTTGTATAATCAGACTTCTGCCCCATTAGAGTTACTAATCCAAATGGACCCAAAAGATAGAGTTACTTCTACAAAAGAAAAGTTAAAAGATTTTGATAAAATGGATGTTAAGTTACGGGAAGTGTTAATCAAGAACACTGGAATGCCGCTAGAAGGGCAATTAAAAATAATTCAGACAATAGAACAAAACCTTTCAAATTATCACCCATTATTGAATTGGTCAAAAATTCCAAATTATCAACAACTCAACACAGTAATAGAATTAGGTTGGAAGAATTTATTGAAAAAAAACGAATCAAAGGGCGGCCTATATGTGCCAAGTCAGCTAGCAGTTATGGCCCTTCAATACTACGGTTTAAAATCGCTAAATGGCATAATAAAAGAATCTATGAAAAGTAAATATTGGATTAATAAGGAACCAGATGAACATGAACGATTACAGCAAATTGTGGAAGTAGTATTGCAATGTTCACGGCATTGGTTTGATTATAAGTTACCCAAAATGCTAGTTGTTATGTCAGAATTGCAAGCTTATGTCTTTAAACGAAATGGATTAAATGCAGGTGAGTATGCTTTTTTCGCCAGTCAAATTGAAAATGAATTTATTCAATCAAATTTGACAATTCTTCTTGAATATGACGTGCCGATGTCTGCTGTCAGAAAGCTATCAAAATATATAAAAGAAGGTATCAAGCAAGAAGAAATTATTAGAAAAGTTCACTCCCTCGATTTAAATACAGTAGGGCTGCTTCCTTATGAAATCAAGAAATTAAAAATGTTACCAAAGTCATAGGTTAAATCCGGGCATGCTAAAAAGGGGTAAACCTATGTATAGCCATCATAAATCCGCCGGAGAAAAGCTAGCTCCGGCCTAAAAAATAAAAGCTAAGAGGGAAATAGGAGACGTGTCATTTGGGGACACTCCACAGTACGAAAATAACTAAAAAATAGTTGCCCCCTCGCTATGCTCGGGGACACCCCGGTCCCCAGTAATCTGAAAGATTACGGGGATTAGCCCCGGGAATTCTTCGAATTCCTCGGGGGTAAATTTTCCCTGGACCTAATTGCGGGAAAATTAGGTGAAAGATTTTTCCCTCTTTTAGCGTCTATTTAGCTAAAGGAGGGATTTTTTATGGGCAAACTGGTTATGCAAAAGGTAATAGAGCAGAAGATATTTTGGATAAGGGGAAAGAGGGTTATGCTGGATAAGGATTTGGCGCAGCTTTACGAGGTAGGCACAAGAGACCTTAATAAGGCTGTGATGAAGAGCTCCGCAATTTGATGTTCCAAAATGGAACATCAAGATGGGGCGGCACACGCAAGATTCCGAGAGTATTTACAGAACACGGCATCCTGATGCTTTCCTCAGTTCTTAACAGCAAACGTGCAGTTCAGGTAAATATTCAGATAATGAGGACATTTATTCGTTTAAGAAGGATACTCGAATCGCACAAAGAACTCCTTCGAAAGATAGAAAAGTTAGAGAATAAGTATGACTATCAATTCAAGCTTGTTTTTGATATCATAAAAGACCTGATCAAAGAGGAAGAAAAACCGAAGAAGAAGATAGGGTTTCATACGGGTTGAAATAAGGTCAATAGAATTACGGTGACAGTATACTCAATTTACCATGATAGCGGAACGTTTTATTCGTCAAGTCCGGCTGGTGGGATTGGCGATCATGAGCGTCTGCTTGTTAGCACCAGCATTTGAAAAATAGGCCCCTTTGCCCTAACAGGCAGAGGGGCTTTTCATTGCGATATCGAAAATTGGTGCCAGTATATGAAAAAGAAAGTCTATCTTATCCGCCACGCCGAAAGCGAGGCAAATGCCGGGGGACGGACATCGGAGCCGTCAAAGGTTGCGCTGAGTCCCGCAGGGATCAAGCAAGCCGAGGAGATGGTTGCCTTGATCTCTGAAATGCCGGAATCGATAGTCACTTCATCATATATCAGGACCACCCAAACTGCGGCACCTCTTATGAAGAAATCCCGTAAAACGCCCCATGAAGAATGGGAGGTCCATGAATTTACCTATCTGGCGCCGGGCAGATGCAAAAATACGTCATCGCCGGAACGCAGGCCAATGGTCGAGGAATACTGGAAGAAGTGCGACCCTTTTTATTGTGACGGTGAAGGCGCAGAGTCGTTCGATGATTTCATTAACCGCGTAAAAAGAACGCTTGGAAGGCTAAGGAGCAGGAGAGAGAGCGTTATTGCGATATTCAGCCACGAGCAATTTATTAAGGCCTTGCTGTGGGTGATTGATAAGGGAGAGATCGCGCGCCTATCTTCCGAGGATATGAAAGAATACAAAGACCTCCTTGCTGTCAACAGGATCCCGAATTGTGGTATAGTGGAGATTGAAATTTAGAATTGAATGTGATTTTGTTTGTTCCGGTATAGCATGGGGGAGGTGATGAAAAATTAAACAATGATACTGGACGAGCGGTAAAGATAAATCGATTAACCGGGGAGAAGCAGATGGGTAAGTATGTCATTTTTGGAGTGTGTTTTTTGGCAGCATCGGTAGGCTCAGCGGTGATATTGACGGACGGGATGGTAAAGTTCAAGAAGGCCTCGGCAGAGGTGATAAACGTCACCGGCTCCGCCGAGAAGAGGATAACATCGGATTACGCGGTCTGGACGGCCGAGTTCTCGGCGCGGGACCCGCAGATGAAGGCCGCGTTCGCCAGGTTAAAAGAGGACACGGCCAAGGTCAGGGCCTACCTCGCGTCCAAAGGGATGGCCGAGGGCGAGATGATCGTTTCGCAGGTGGAGACGGCGGTCATCTAC
>JBAZFB010000032.1 GCA_041653595.1 Candidatus Omnitrophota bacterium
ATTCAAAATCGAATATTTTCAACCAAAATGGCCGGGTGTCCCGCTTGAACAGATCTTTGGCAAGCGCCGTCAGCATCGGGATGCTGATATTTGACGCTATTGACCCTAGGTGGGCGTCGACCCACAGAATCTTGTTATTTTTTATCTCAGCTGTTACTTTGGCCGGAACGGGGATATAGCCTCTGTCCATGTAGTAGACGACATCAAAAAATGTGTTGGCCATACTGCTCTTCCAAAATGCCAGATCAATGCTGCTCTCCTGGTCATGTTGTATCCATATCGATGGTTTTATGTCGGCAATATTGGATGTAGGCCGGACGGGTATCAGTTTTGATTTTACGGTGTTTTTCACCAAACTTAATATCGTCTTTACGTCCCGCATATATCCAGCCAAGCCCAAAGACTCTTTGACTATAAAACCTCTTTCCTCGTAAAGCCGGCATAGCATTTTATTCATAGAATACCGTTCAAATCTTATGACATGGTTCTTATTCCGCATTGATTTTGCTCTAGATCCAACGATAACTGCAAATGCTATCCTTTCGCGCAGCGTCTCTGCTATATAGCAGTTGATGGCATTCTTCAACCTTAAAGGCCTGCCGCCAGCATAGACATCAAGGGATCTCTCGCCTAGCAAAAGCATATCTTCACTTACCTTATATTCCAGTGTCTGCCCGTCCGGACGCTCCTTCTCTAAAGACAAATTTACGGGAAATACCTTTAAGCTAATATTATACTGCTTCATCAAATCAAGGATCGCATGGGCAAAAACAGATTCACCTCCGGCGCCGTAATATACCACACGGTTAGAAAAGGGCCGCAATAAGCCTGCCGTGATCACATCCAGTACGCTTAGTTTTTCTAACCACAACGCCCTGGCGTTTCTTTCTTTCGATATTTTGCTGCCAGCGCTCATTTAATTTCCTGATTTCCTATATATATCGATCGCACGCCATGGTTTAAAATACCGCGCATCAAGGCTGCCACCCGGCGGGTCCCGTTTCCGTCAATGACCCCATGAAAATACCGTTCCCTGTTTTTTGCGAATTTCCTTTTCAATTCTGAACGCTCGATTATTTGTTCAAGAAGAGCTTTGAGCTCGAAGGCCGACCTTGCCTCTACTGAAACCCCATATTTAAAAAGCGGCACCGGGTTCTTCCGTCTGGTCAAGTTAAGTTGAATAAGGGGCTTGCCCATGAGTACTGATTCAAAGCCTACCGTCGAAAAAAATGTTATCATTACATCTGAAATTTTTATCAAATGGCGCACGTCAGTGTCAGTAAGGGTGTAATTGAGCTTTCCTTCGTAACTTTGCAGCAGATCTTTATATTCCTGAAGCCCTTCGCAAGGATGCGGTTTAACCACCAAATGGTACCTCTTGCTGTCTGACATGCTCAAAAGCGCTTCCGCGGTCTTTTTAAGCATTCTTTCCCCAACGGGAAAGCTTGACCTATTTTTAGGCTGCGTAGCCAAAACAACTATCCGCCTGTTTTTGGGAATTCCCAGCTTTTTCAGGATAGCGTCTTTTTTTAAGCGCCTGTTATTACCGAGAATATGGTCTAGCGCGGGTTGGCCCACTACCATTACTTTTTTCGGGTCATGCCCGGACTTCACCAGGTTTATTTTGGTTATCTCGCACATTGCTGTTATGACATCCGCCCGTATATGGTGCCTTTTCTCGGTAGCCAGGTAATCATTACAGGCGATACTGGGTATTTTCTTCTTACGGCACACTTCAATGGCGGCGCGTTCAGACCGGGGGCAAATACCGGTCACCAAAAGATCCGGTTTTTCCTGCTCAATAATACGCTCCATGATATAGACCGGCAAAAAAGCTTTTCTCCCGTTCTTCTTTATTAATGACCATGCCCGTTCCTTTCCCTTCGACCGTATCAGATCTCTCATGCAAAAGCCAAAATATTTTACGGAATCCCGGCGCGAAAAACCAAGTCCGTCAATGTGCCACATGTCCGCCAGTTTTTCGCCGAGAGGAATGATATCCCGGTCCAGGCGAGGATCGAAATAATCATTGTATGTCTTATAAGGAATACCCTCTCTTTTTAAGACAGTATGCGCCACTGATAAACCCAGGATCGACAGGTCGTATTTGCCTTCTGCCTTAAATCTCTTGATTAAGGGGATTAGCAGATTTACGTGCCCGCCTCCATATGTCACAAATAAGATTCTTTTCTTCATCTTAAATTAGTAACCGGTATTTCCTTCATAAATTTTAAAGTATCCGATCGGTCGGCCAGCGCTTGCTTCTGGCTGCGCAGCGACAGCACTTCATATTCGGATTTTATCTTTTTAACCTCTTCAGTGATGTCGCGGCCGATGATATCTTTTTTAAATGCCCTGCGGATGATCGCGAAATCAGCGCGCAAACGGGATAATTCTCTCAAGATCAAATGCGTCGGCAAAGGGGCTCCTTTCCCTAAAATCGTGATCCCTCCGAATCCAAAAGGTTTATTTTTGAATATATCACGCAAGTTATCAAGCAAATCCTCCAGCAACAACTCATAGGCAAAACCCTTGCCGTAGGATATGGCCAGATCATTTAGGCCGATATATACTTCATTAAATCCCAATTTCGCGATCTTTTCCGCATTCTCCGCCGCCTCTTTCGTCTCCAAAAGGAGACTTGTCGCGGAGCGGCCGCCGACCAAGCGGATAAATTCTTCCACTTCTTCGGCGCCCCTAAACATAGGCAACATCAGAATATCCGCACTGGATGCGATAACTTCATTAATTTCATCTTTACTGTTTTCGTTAATAGGATTGATCCTGCATACTACAGGAATATCGACAGTATTCTTCATCAACCTCAGGTCTTCGATCGTATGGTAATTGCATTCGAGATGATAACCGTTTTGGCGTTCCTCCTTTGCGCGCACTTCCAGATCTATCACTATCCGGTCTACCCCGGCCTTTTGGGCAGTCCGGGCAAGATGGATGTCATTTGTAAAAAGCATCAATTTAAGCATGGCTAACGGAACATTACGTTGTGCAACGGCAACCTGCGGTTAAAATACTGCCAGAATTTCCAATAGGCAAACAAAAGCCACCAATCTATCCCCAGGCCATACCAATCATTCTCGACCCTGAATTTTGCAACTCTATGAAAGCCACGGTACACGAACCGCCATATACTCTTTGATTCCATCTTTCCCAGCAGCGTCTCGGAAGGAAAGGCTGCCGGAAAATAGTACCTGTCTTTGCGCAATACTTCAAATTTTTGCCGTGCAGTTACCCAAGGAGTAGAGTTGCCGAATCTGGTATTAAAATCTCCCCAATCGGCCAGTTTCTGCGGAGGCCTAAAACCGTACTCAATGCATCTTGGGTACAGGTCATTGCCGGGATAAGGCATATAGAAATTAACAGGACAGACATTATTAGGATTTATCTGTTTTAAGCGTTTTATTATCTTAAAGGTGTTTGAAATCGAATCCTTCGGTTCTCCCGGGAAAGCGACCATGAAACTGTACAGTGCGCTGATACCTGCCTTCGCTAATTTTTCGGCGCACACATAGAGATCCTCTATCTTCTCGTCCTTTTGTATCAGGTTAAGCATCTCTTGGGTAGCCACCTCCACCCCGGGGTGAAGAAGTATGCAACCCGATCGCTTGATCAATTTAAGCGTTTCATCGGACATCTTCGCGATCGTCCCGATCCGCGCGCAGGCTACCCACTCAAAGGTAAGGTTCCTTCTCAAAACCTCCTCGCAAAATTCTTTTATATATTGTTCGTTTACCACGAAGGTATCATCGATAAAACGGATATCGTTAACCCTGTATTTCTTTATCAGATCCTCTATCTCGGACACTATGCGCGGGGCTCGCATCCCTTTCCATTTTCTTTTGAAAACAAGCGGGTCAGCGCAATATGCGCACCTCCAAGGGCAACCCTGCGTAGCCCGGAACGGAATAGACACTTCCTGGGGCGTTTTTCTCCTTCCGGGATATTTCTTTAAATCAAGCAAGTGGTACGGCAGGTAAGGAAAACTGTCCAGATCGTGCATCTGCCTGGGAGGGTTGTTTATTATCTTGCCGTCCTTTTTAAAGGTGACCCCTTCCACGCCGTCTAAGGGCCCTCCCGTTTCTATTTGTTTGATCAACTCACAAAAAGTAACCTCTCCCTGCCCTCTCACCACGATATCCACATAAGGGGCGCTCGCCGTCTGTTCCGGGAGGATCGAAGGGTGCCACCCTCCCCATACCAACGGCATCGCCGGATATTTCTCCTTAATGCTCCGCGCTAAAGTGATCGCGCTCTTTATCTGGGGGCCGGTCATACAGGTGAAACCGACCGCGACTGCGTCCTCGAGGAGCGGGAATATCTTTTTTTCATATTCCTTATCTACCCGGACATCAATAATAGTGACGTTATAATCATTCACCAGGGGAGCGGCAACCGCCAGAAGACTTAAGGATGGCATTACCCTGTCCAGCGTCTCATTTGTATCCGGGCAAACTAAAATAATTTCTTTTTTCTTCATTCGATCTCTATTTATTTTGTGCCTGTTTTTTCATCAATAGATTGGCAAATTCCAGGTCTATTGCTTCATCTATGTCGACAGATTTTTCAAACGGCATGATATGGACGGCTGTCCGTTTAGAGATAATGACGCCTTCGTCGAATAGGGTGTCTCTTCTGGTGGCGTATATTCCGCCGTTCGGTATGGCCAGTTTGGGCAATTCCTGGGAAATCCCCCTCCCGCCTTTTATTTCTCCTTTTAAAAAAAGGTCTGCGCGGCTGTTCTCCTTAAATAAAAACATCCATTCCGGCCTCTCCGTTATTACCTTAGCGGAGAAAGCAGAGGTTATATCCGGATCATTTAATAACAACTCCACGCATCGATCGATATCGTATCCCGTACAAAAAGGAGCGGTGGGCTGCATAGTTACTACAATATCGATCTTCCCCCCCTCTTGGGCTTCTACGAACTCAACCGCATGCCGCGTAACCCATTCTGACGGACAATCTTCGGCAAGCTTAGGGGGGCGGGTAAACGGGACTTCTGCGCCATATTCCAGGGATATCCTCTTGATCTCCGGGTGGTCGGTCGAGACAATAACCCTGTTTAAATACTTGCTGCCAAGGGCCGCCTTGATCATATAAGAAACAAGCGGTTTGCCTCCTAAGAGAGCTATGTTCTTAAAAGGCACCCTTTTAGACCCTCCCCTGGCGTGAATAACGCCGATCATGCCGCTCTTCCCATCCTTCCCTTTTACCATTTATACCGTACCTCGCTATTTGATTTATAGTTTCGCAAAGCATAAAGGTTATCGTAGACCTTCTTAAATGCCTTGACCACGTCTTCCATATCATGGCGCGTATTCGGGCGGTTAATATGATAGAACCATATAAAACTTTCGCTCAAAAGTTCCTCTGCAACCGGACAATCGCCCTGCTTATATTGTATTTTGCGGCGATAGCTATGGCATGACCACGGACAGTTATTGAGCCCATACGCGACTTTTTTCAGGAATATCGGGTTCTCATACATCGTCTTCAGGTATCCTGAACCGACCGGGATGCCTTCAGCCCTCAAGGCGGCTAAAATATTGCTTCTTTCAACGCCCGTGGCATGCGCGTCATAACACATTGCTAAAACGTGGGGAACTACGCCCTTTTCATGGCGCGGGACCCGTATTCCCTGGAAATGCTCCAAAGATTTGATAAGAAAACTCGCGTTTTCGGTGCGAATACGGTTATTCTTGTCTAATTTCTTGAGTTGGGCGACGCCGACGGCGGCAGTCAGCTCTGTCATCCGGTAATTCATGCCTACTATATTCACAAGATCATCCTTGCCCCATGATGCGTCAGGGATCGATTCTCCGTGATTCCTTATAAGACGGACGCGTTTAGCCATGGCCGGGTCCTTTGTAACGACCATTCCGCCTTCGCCCGTAGTGATGTTCTTCGTCTCCTGAAAACTAAATACGCCCAAATCCCCGATCGTCCCGACATACTTACCTTTATATTTCGTACCGGGAGCCTGCGCGCAATCTTCAATGACTTTAAGTCGGCGCGCCTTCGCGATCCGCATGATCGAATCCATATCGGCCGCCCGCCCCAAAAGGTGCACTACTAATATCGCCTTTGTCTTTGAAGTCAGAGCCCGTTTGATCTTTTCAGGATCCAAACAAAATGTGTTTGGATCTACATCAACAAATACCGGGATCGAGTTCATGCCGAGGATACTCAGCGCCGTAGCGTTAAATGACATGCCGGTAGTAATAACCTCGTCTCCGGGCCCCATACCGCACGCCCCCAATGCGGAAACAAGTCCCGACGTGGCAGAGTTGACGGAGATAGCAAACGGGACCTTGAACCGTCGTGCAAATGCGGCTTCGAACTTCCGCACCATTTTGCCTCCTAAAAAACTAAAATATTGGCCTTCGTGCTTCTCGGCTTCAACCGAACCCATCACCAGGAGGCTCTTGATATCCTTTGAAGGGCTTCCCATGAACCGCGAGAGCTCTTTGTCCTTAAGGACCTTGTTGACGTACCGGCGTTCATCCCCGTCAATTATAACCGGCGACATAAAAGGCTTTTTACGTACCGGAGTGCCGCCGAATAACGCTAATTGTGACATATATCTGCCTTTCCTGTTTTTTTAGCTAATACTACCAAGCGATCGGCTCTCTTGATATCTAACGATGTGCATTCGAGCATCGTAATATTGTAGATCTTATAGATTGCCTTTCTTAAAAAAGCGTTTTTTATGCGGCCCAGCCCAAAAGGTAACAGCTCTGTCGGGTTTTCCCCGAAAATCTTCACGATTTTAAAACCCGCCAGTCGCAGGTAATACCGCAGCGATTCGACCGTCGAAATCCACTGGACATTATCCCCGCACCTTAAAAAATATGAATGGGTTTCATCATAATAATAACGCGAATATCCCTGGTGGCACTTTATGAGCAAGAGACCATCATCGCTTAATATGCCGTTTATAATCCGCAAAGTCTTTTCGATGTCATCGACATAATATATTGAATCCAACGCGGATACGAGATCGTATTTTCTACGGAGAATTTCCTGCGGCACAGTATCCGGGAACGATCCCCAGAAGACTTCCAATCCGTACTTTTTCGCGGATTCTACGGCATTTTTTTGCGGCTCGATGCCGTACGCCTTAAAGCCAAGCGAACCGAGGATAAAACAAAATCTCCCGCTAAAAGTCCCTATATCGAGCGCGTTCCCGGAGCATTTAGTATATTTCTTCGCTATCTTAACGAGAAAATCACGACCGCTGACAGCGCCCGTCGGATCCTCGAATTTAAAGTCGCTCCGATTGGTTAAAGAGTTCATAAGATACTCGGAAGACTCCGCCTTGTTCATCTTAGGATAAGGGTAGATCGCCGAGCATCTTCCGCATTTATAAACATCCCGGAGATTTCCGCTTCGGGTCTTTTGGCCTTTTTTATAAAGATGAACGTCGCTGCTATGGCAAAATGGACAATTATCCTTCATCCGGTAATCCCGCTTAAGGCGTATTTCTTTTCCAGTTTTATGGGCTGACCGTTACGTCTTGCCGACTCCAGCATGGCCCGGACCAGGACCAGGGCCGCCAAACCGTCTTCGCCCGAGCACTGAATTTTATTCTTTTTATTCCTAAGGGCCGTGCAAATTTCGTCAACCGCATCTACCAAACCATCATTTTGCCTTGGTTTGTCAAATGGGCTTGGCTTTAATTCTCTATATCCGGAATACCTATTACTTTCAGAAAAAGAATAGTATTCGATCTTATTTCCGTTTTCCAGCAGCTTGATCCTCCCTTGGTCGCCGATAATATCCATCTCTACTACCAGGTCTTCCCGCTTCCCCGTAGCCACCAGAGCGCACGGAATATTTTCGCTGAATTCGATCCACCCGGAAATAGACGGGTCCGGATTGTCCGGATCAAAAGAAATGCCAGACACGGTTTTCGCATCATGCGGTACCAGCATCCTTATGGCGTCAAGGATGTGGGAACCTATATTGAATATCCGGCCAGGGTAAAGAGCGGTCACGGCCTTGACCTTTCCGATCTTTTTATCAAGGATCATCTGCCTGGCGCATAGATAATTACTTTGCCACCTGCGGCCGTGGTTAACCGCAAGCAGTATGCCCCTCTCCTTGCACATCCTCACCATCTCACGCGCCTGATGTATATCCGATGCCAAAGGCTTCTCGCAAAAAATGGCTTTGACGGGATGGGATATTACTTCTCTTAAAACAGGATAATGGCTTGCTGTCGGCGTGCAGATGGAAATAATATCAACCGGCAAATTTTTAAAAAGTTGACTGACATTTTCAAAAACAGGTACACTCCCGAAATATCGCCCGAACTGATCCCGCTGTTTTTTATCAATATCTACAGCCCCTGCAAGTTCGGCTTGACTGCATTTATCATATGCCGAGACGTGGCTCCATGTATTTTTTCTCTTCGTGTCCAGGTTAAATTTGAAACCTATATTCCCTAAACCGATAACCCCCGCCTTGAACACCGGCATCAATGCCTGTCCTTTAGACAACGCTTATTCCATTCCTTTCTATATACCTCTTCGCCGCAAAGTCCAGTATATCCCGCGCTTTATCTGTTTTTAAGCTCATGTCCATTATGTCCTGCACGAATGCGCCGACCCTTTTATCCGCATTGAAATCATCGAAATGGTTGAATGGCTGTCTCCATTTCGAGAAATCGCCTATCGAGCTGTCGCCTTCGCTTGCCCGGATAATGGCATTTTCCAGGTCATCAAGCGTCTTAAATATGAATTTCTGGCCGGGATCATTGTAAAACGGGTGTTTTAGCCATCCGGAACAGTCCCAATGTAAAGCTTTGTGGCCATGCACCCCAGCCACAATGCCCGCGGAATTCAAGCCGAAGCAGACCGATACGTCTGTAAGGGCCGCGGCTGTTGCGGGAGATAACCGGCTCTTTAGGAAAAAAACCCTGTTCGCCTCCATGAGCGACCGGAACCTGCGCGCTATATCATGGCCGTTCGGAAGAGCCAGGAGGCTGTCAATACCCCCGCTTTTGCTCTTCACGACCGCCCCCCATGAAACATTTTTTTCAAGGAGATCCAAAAGAAGCAGATAGAACCGTGAAAGCGCCGACGGGGTCTGATGGACATTGTGCGCGGCGCTTGAGTCGAATATGGCGAATGTGAATTCAAGGCCTTTTAGCCGCTTTTCTATTTCACTTAAATCGTCCTCATCTTTATAAATCCACAATCCCGAAGGAAGCCAGTAATCGCAGATGCCGTCTTCCACCGGCAAAAATTTTTCGAATATTCTGCCCCATTCAAAAAATACGTGGAACGGAAAGAGGTGCGAGGGTTTCATCCGAAAGGGATAGTTAGACCAATGGAA
>JBAZFB010000033.1 GCA_041653595.1 Candidatus Omnitrophota bacterium
AGGGGATTTCGGCATATACCTGGATAAGACGGCCGAAGACCTCAAGAAGCGCGGGATCACAGACGACGAATCCCTATACCTCGAGACCGTAAGGATATCTCTCGCGGACCTGCAAAAAGGCCTGAATAGGGACGCGGTCACCGTCTCAAAAAGCAACCAGGGCATGACGGTAAAGGCCGTGCTTAACGGCGAGGTCACCTGCCTGCTGGCCGTCGATACAGGCGCTGCGGTAATGGTAATAACGAGATCGATCGCCGACAGGCTCGAGATAAATCCCAACGATTCGCTGGAAGACGTGCAATTCACGCTGGCCGACGGCAGTATCATCAAAAGCAAGGTCGTCAAGATAAAGAGCGTCCGGGTCGGGAATTCCACGGTCCATGACGTCGCGGCGGCCGTAACTGACAAACCGCCGGGAGCGGGAGTGGACGGGCTCCTGGGCATGTCTTTCCTGAACAACTTTAATATCAAGATGGATGTAGCGAACGGGAAGCTGATACTGGAAACGATAAAATAGCCTCGGTTGAAAATATGCTTGCCGGTGTGTTATAATATGCAGATCGAAGACAGGAAAAAGGCGGATTTCTACAAATGGACCAAGATCTGGGGGCTTCTCTCCTTTGTGCCCGTCGTCCTGGCCGCAGGACCGCTTGCGGGATACTTTCTGGGCGATTACCTGGAGAAGAAGATCGGGTACGCGCCTTACCTGTCCCTTATCGGCATGGCGCTCGGTTTCTTCACGAGCATAAGGGAGATAATAAAGATATTAAAGCTGGTCCAGAAGACGGACCCGAAACCAAATAAGCCGGAAAATCGTCATGACTGAAACGCACGCCGCACAACCCGAACTGCAGAATTTCGTGGGGCTTCTCGCCGAGAGGCTCGAGGGGACTCCTTTCGCGCATTTCCTTCTTATCTGGGAGAACGTTATATTCTCACTGATAATAGTCGCGGTCATTTCCCTTCTCGCCTATTTCGCCTCGAGGAAGAGTTCTATGGTCCCGGGCAGGCTGCAGCTGTTCATGGAGATGATCGTGGGCGGACTCGACGATTTCGTCTGCGGGATACTCGGCCCGGACGGGAAAAGGTTCACCCCTTTTATCGGGACGCTCTTCATATATATCCTTTTCATGAACCTCTTAGGGCTTATCCCGTTCTTCAAGTCGTCTACAGCGAACCTTTCGACGACCGTAGCGCTCGCGCTCTGCGTCTTCCTCTACGTCCAATATACCGCGATCAAGGAGAACGGCCTGCTCGGGTATATAGACCACCTGATGGGTAACCCGCGCGGGATAATAGCCTTTACCGTATTTATCCCTGTCCTCCTCTTTTTCATACACATAATCTCCGAACTTGTAAAACCGGTAAGTCTGGCCTTACGTCTCCGCAGCAACATCTGGGCCGAGGATATGCTGTTGGCCGTGTCGGCGCAATTCGGTATCGGCGGAGTGCCGTTATTTCTCTTCAACATGATTTTGGTCATATTGAGCGGGATCATGCAGGCGGTAGTCTTCAGCCTGCTGACCACCGTATATTTCGCGTTAGTAATGCCGCACCACGAAGAATAGGAATAATCCCGCCTAAGGCGGGATTAAATTCGGCCTTATGGTTTACATCGTGTATCGATGTAAACCATGGCCTCATTTAAAAAGGAGGTAGGTAATGGACTACAAGGCAATGCTTTCGATCTCCGTCCCGATAGGGCTGGCGATCGCGGCGTTCGGTTCCGCCATCGCTCTCGGAAAGGCCGTAGCTGCGGCAATGGAGGCGACGGCGAGGCAGCCCGAGGCGTCGATGAAGATACTCATCAACATGATCGCCGGTTGCGCGCTTATCGAAGCCCTGACGATCTACGCTTTGGTGCTCTCTTTCTCTCTTCTCGGAAAGATCTAGCAGATCAAGAGATGGACCTACTAAAGCTGCTTACAACTAATGAGATAGTCGCGCAGGTAATAAGCTTCCTTCTGCTCATGGCCCTTCTGCGCGTATTCGCGTGGAAGAAACTCCTCAAGCTGCTCGACGACAGGCGCGCGCGGATCGCCTCGGAGTTCAAGAAGATCGAGGATGCGCAGGCCGCGGTCGAGCGCATGAGGTCCGACTACGGCAAGAAGCTCGCGGATATCGAGGCCGAGTCCCGCGCCAGGATACAGGAAGCCATAAACGACGGGAAGCAGTTCTCCCTGGAGATAAGGGAGAACGCGCGGCAGGAAGCGCGCGCCATCCTGGACAAGGCGCAGGAAAATATTGAGAACGAGATCGCCAAGGCCAAGCATGAACTGAAGAAAAATGTCGTCGAGTTGACGCTCGGCACTACCGAAAAGCTCCTAAAAGAGAAGATCACCGGCGAAAAGGACAAAAAACTCGCCTCTGATTTCCTTGATGAGCTCGAGAAGGTCAAATGACCCGTTCGGAGACCCTCAGGGTCATCCTGAGTCGACTGAAAGGATGCGAAGGATGAGCGACAGGGCCGTCGCGAGAAGATATGCCGATGGGTTCCTCGCCTTCGCCAAGGATACGATAGGGACGAAAAAAGGCCTTGAGGAGATAATCTCATTCGGGGAGATCCTGAACAAGAACCCGGAACTTTCGAAATTCCTTGAGAACCCTGAGATAACCTGCGCGGAGAAATCCGGATTCGTGGATGCTGCCTTCAAGCCCCTCCTCTCTATTGAGACGAGGGAATTCATAAAATTGATAATCGAGAAACGCCGCAGCGAGGAAGCGGTCGATATCGCCGACGAGGCGAAGATACTCTATCGCCGCGAGATGGGGATAGAGAAGGCCGTAATAAAAAGCGCGAAGCCGCTGCCGCAGGATATCGTCCGGATGATCAAAGACAGGCTCGAGGGCAAATTCGAGAAAAAACTTGAATTTGAAATAGTGATAGACCCCGGCCTCCTCGGCGGGGTGCAGGCGACCGTAGGCAACATCGTTATAGACGGATCGGTGAAGAGGAAACTTTACGAATTAAAGGAATATCTAATGGAGAGCAAGGTAGAATAATATGGCGATTAGACCCGAAGAAGTCGCTTCAGTGATCAGGAAAGAACTGGAAAAATTCAAGTCGAAGATGAAAATGGAGTCCGTCGGCACGGTGCTCCAGGTCGGTGACGGGATCGCCCGTGTTTACGGCCTTGATGACGTAATGGCCGGCGAGCTCGTCGAGCTGCCCGGAGGGATCATGGGCATGGTCCTCAACCTTGAGGAAGAGAGCGTTGGCGTCGTCATCTTCGGTTCCGATGAGACCATAAAAGACGGCGATACCGTCAAGAGGACGGGAAAGATCGTGCAGGTGCCCGTCGGCAAGGCGCTTGTCGGGCGCGTAGTCGACGCGCTGGGAAATCCCATAGACGATAAGGGGCCTGTCGTGACTGACAAATTCAGGCCTGTCGAAGGGCATTCCCCGAACGTCATCCAGCGCCAGCCGGTAAAGGAACCGCTCCAGACCGGGATAAAAGCCATCGATTCGATGATACCCATAGGCCGCGGGCAGCGTGAACTTATAATCGGCGACAGGCAAATAGGAAAGACCGCTATCGCCGTCGATACGATAATAAACCAGAAAGGCAAGGATATATACTGCATATACGTCGCCGTAGGGCAAAAGCTTTCCACCATCGTTTCGGTCGCCGAGACATTGGCTAAATACGGCGCGATGGACTATACGGTGATCGTAAGCGCGCCGGCAGAGGCCCCTGCCCCGCTGCAATACCTGGCCCCGTACGCGGGATGCGCGATCGGCGAGGAGTTCATGTATAACGGTAAGCACGCGCTTGTGATATATGACGACCTTTCAAAACACGCGCAGGCTTACAGGCAGCTCTCGCTCCTGTTGAGGCGTCCGCCGGGCCGCGAGGCGTATCCGGGGGACATCTTCTATCTCCACTCCAGGCTGCTCGAGCGCGCCGCGAAACTCTCGGACGACCTCGGCGGAGGTTCGCTTACGGCCCTGCCTTTCATAGAGACGCAGGCCGGCGACATAACAAGCTATATCCCTACGAATGTCATCTCCATCACCGACGGGCAAATATACCTTGAGGCCGACCTCTTCTACGCAGGGGTAAGGCCGGCCATAACGTCGGGCTCTCGGTATCGCGCGTCGGAGGCAAGGCGCAGACGAAGGCGATGAAGGGCGTAGCCGGAAGGCTGAGGATAGACCTGGCGCAATACCGCGAACTTGTGGCTTTCGCCCAGTTCGGTTCGGAACTCGACAAGGTGACCCAGGCCCAGCTTACGCGCGGGGAAAGGATGACCGAGATACTGAAGCAGGGCCAGTACGAGCCCCTCCCCTTATCAAAGCAGGTCATGATAATCTACGCCGGGACAAAGGGCTACCTCGACGATATGCCGCTCGACTGGATCAAGAAGTTCGAGTCGGATTTCTATAAGTTCATGGGTGAAAAATACCCGGATGTCGAGCATGAGATAGAGACCAAGAAAGAACTTAGTGACGCGCTGACAAAAAAACTCGACAAGGCCATACTGGAATTCAAGAACCAGTTTTCCGAGCCGCTGGTAAAAAATGATACTATCACTTAGGCAGATAAAAAGAAGGATAAAAAGCGTCGAGAGCACGAAGAAGATAACGCGCGCGATGCAGATGGTCTCTACGGCTAAATTCAAGCGAAGCGAGGATATGCTCTATATCGGAAGGCCCTATTACCTGAAACTCGATTCGATACTCCAGAAGCTCATCGCAAGCCTTAGGCCCGAGGAACTGGGGACGCATCCCCTCCTCGAGGATAGGGCCAAGAAGAAAAATCTCGCGGTCTGCGTGATCACCTCGGACAGCGGGCTATGCAGCGTATATAATAACAACATCATCCGCGTCACGGAAGATTTCATAGCGCAGCACGGCAAGGAAAAGGTAAAACTTGTCGCCATCGGGCGCAAGGGTTTCGCGTATTTCGCCAAGCGCGGCATAAATATCGTAAAGAGTTACATCGGGCTCCATGGCCGCTATTCGCCCGAAATCGCCGACGAGATAGCGGACGCCCTCACCGGGATGTTCCTGAGCGGGGAGGCCGATGAAGTGTATATTACGCACACGCATTTCGGGGCGGCGATGAGGTACCACACGAGGGTAAGGAAATTCCTCAACATCGTCCCTACTCCTCCGGGCGCCGGGACGGCGGAACCGAGGGAGCGCGCCGCAAGGGAAGGCGAGATAGAGTTTATCGCCGAACCGAGCATGGAAAAAATATTAAAAGACCTTATACCAAGATATCTTTCAGTCAAGACAAGGCTGATACTGCTCGACGCGTTCACTTCCGAGCATTCGGCAAGGATGATGGCCATGCAGACGGCGACTGATAACGCGGTCGAGTTGATCGACAGCCTTACCATGCTGAGGAACAAGGCGCGGCAGGCCTCTATAACAGGTGAAGTGCTCCAGGTCGCGACAACGGCCGAAGCTTTGAAAGGATAAATAAATGGCATACGGCGAAGTCATACAGGTCATAGGTCCTAGCGTCGACATAAGGTTCCCCGAACATCAGATGCCGAGGATATTAAACGCGGTAAAGATCGAGGATAAGGATAGGAATATAGACCTTACCCTCGAGGTCGCTCAGCATATCGGCAATGACACGGTCCGCTGTATCGCCCTCGCCTCGACCGACGGGTTGGTCCGCGGAATGAAGGCGCTCGATACCGGCAATACGATAACCGTCCCGGTCGGCGAGCAGACCCTGGGGAGGATATTCAATCTCCTCGGCACGCCCATAGACAATAAAGGCGCGCTCCCGGACCCGGAGAAGAGATATTCCATACACAGGGATCCCCCCTCTTTTGAGGAGCAGCTTACCGTATCGTCGATGCTCGAGACCGGACTTAAGGTGATCGACTTGCTCGCGCCTTATCCGAAAGGCGGCAAGATCGGCCTGTTCGGCGGCGCCGGCGTCGGCAAGACCGTTATAGTCATGGAACTTATCAGAAGTATCGCGACCGAGCACGGCGGCGTATCTGTCTTCGGAGGCGTCGGCGAGCGCACGAGGGAAGGAAACGACCTCTGGCTCGAGCTAAATGAATCCGGAGTCGTCAAAAAGACCGCGCTCGTCTTCGGGCAGATGAACGAGCCGCCCGGGGCGAGATTGCGCGTCGGCCTTTCGGCCCTGACGATGGCAGAGTATTTTCGAGACGAGGAGGGCATGAACGTCCTCCTGTTCATCGATAACATATTCAGGTTCGTACAGGCCGGCTCAGAGGTCTCTACTCTCCTCGGCCGCATGCCCTCTGCCGTAGGCTACCAGCCGACCCTCGGCACGGAGATGGCCGAACTCCAGGAGAGGATCACTTCGACCAAGCGCGGCTCGATCACTTCCGTGCAGGCCATATATGTCCCGGCCGACGACCTGACCGACCCGGCCCCGGCAACGACATTCTCGCACCTCGACGCTACAACAGTCCTCTCGCGCAAGATATCCGACCTCGGCATATATCCCGCGGTTGACCCGCTCGACTCGACCTCGAGGATACTCGATCCGAGGATACTCGGCGAAGACCACTATAATACGGCAAGGAATATCCAGAAGGTCCTGCAGAGGTATAAAGACCTGCAGGACATCATAGCCATACTCGGCATCGACGAGCTTTCCGAAGAGGATAAGTTGACGGTCGCCCGCGCGAGGAAGATACAGAAATTCTTCTCCCAGCCGTTCTTCGTCGCCGAGGCGTTCACCGGCATCAAGGGCAAATATGTAAAGCTCGCGGATACGATAAAGGGGTTCAAGATGATACTCGAGGGCAAACTCGACGACGTTCCGGAACAGGCGTTCTTCATGGTAGGGCCTATCGAGGAAGCGATCGAGAAAGGCGAGCAATTAAAACGCGAAAGCGCATGAACGGCTAATGGCTGAAAAATTATTCAAAATAAGCATTACCACTCCTGAAAAGACGGTATTCGAAGGCGAGATATCCTCCCTTGTGGCGCCGGGAGAGGGAGGTTATTTCGGGGTGCTGGTAGACCATGCCCCGCTTATCGCGAACATCGTCCCCGGGAAGATAACGATTAAAGATGCGTCGGAGCAGCCTACGGTATTTAAGTGCAAAAGCACCGGCATTATCGAAGTGCTCAAGAACAATGTAAACCTTCTTGTTGATTCAGCGGAGCGGGCATGAGCCATATCCTGCAATTACTTATAGCCCTAAGCATAATAATAGCGGCCGCTAAGATGATGGGAAGCCTGAGCGCGGCCGTAAAGCAACCTCCTGTCTTCGGAGAGATCCTTGTCGGCCTGATACTGGGCCCGAGCGTCCTGAATATGATGGGCTGGGGAATATTCCAGCCCCACGGCGCCGAGATGGTGCCCGCTGTCGGCGAAATTATACACGACATAGCCGAAATAGGCGTCATCCTGCTCATGTTCATCGCAGGGCTCGAGACCGACATAAAAGGTATCCTCAGGGTGGGAAATAACGCCTTCTGGGCAGCAGCCGGCGGCGTGGTCCTGCCGCTGGGCATCGGCACCTGGTTCTCCAGCGCAATGGGTTTTTCGTTGAGCGAATCAATCTTTATCGGGACGATACTGACCGCAACATCGGTCTCGATTACCGCGCAGACATTGATGGAGATCGGGGCGCTGAAGTCGAAAGAGGGCTCGACCATCCTCGGCGCGGCCGTCATTGACGACGTCATGGGGATAATAGTACTTTCCCTTGTCGTCGCCTTCTCGATAAATCCTTCAACGGGCGCTTCTGCCGCCGCAAACACCTCATCCATTATTACGCTGGCCCTGCAGATCGTCCTGTTCTTCGTGATCGCTATATTGATAGGCGCGAAATTTTTCGATAAGATACTGGATCGTGCGGTAAAGTTGACGGACGCCCACGCGCTCTTCGCAATGACCCTGGTCTTATGTTTTCTTTACGCATGGGCTGCGGAATATTTCGGGAGGGTAGCCGCCATAACCGGCGCTTACATCTGCGGTGTCATGCTTACGAGGTCCAAATATTTCGAGAAGATCGGGCATTCCGCGAAAACATTCGCGTATCCTCTTTTTATCCCCGTCTTCCTAATAGACATAGGGCTGCGCGCCGACGCGCGAGAGCTCGGAGGAAGCGCGGTCTTCGCGATAGGGATAATACTGATAGCGATAGTCACCAAGGCCGTGGGCTGCATGGCCGGGGCCAGGGCGACGGGATTCAGCTCTAAGGAATCGTTCCGTGTCGGGATAGGCATGATATCCAGGGGCGAGGTAGGTTTGATAATCGCCAGCTATGGGCTCACGCATGCCATAATACAAAAAGATATCTTTTCGGCGATGGTCCTGATGGTCCTCATCACCACCCTCATCACGCCGGTGCTTCTGCATTTCGTATTCCCTAAAAAACATATCGTCGAAACTTAAACTACTTCCTGCTCCCGGGCTTGATGACGGGTTTTCCTGCCTTGCAGAGCGGGCAGTCTTCCGGCTGGAATGTCTCAACCTTCAATTGCGCGAGTGACTTGAAAGGTACGCTGAATTTCGCCTTGCCGCCTGACCTGTCAATTATCGCGCCGACACCTACCGCTTCCGCGCCGAGGCCCTTTACGAGGTCGACGACTTCCTGCGCCGAACCGCCGGTAGTGGTGACATCTTCTATTACCAATACTTTTTCGCCGGGCTTAAGCTTGAACCCGCGCCTCAATGCCATCTTCCCCTCTTCCCTCTCGGAAAATATCCCTCTTACGCCCAGGGCGCGGGCGACTTCATAGGCCGCGGTGATCCCGCCGACAGCCGGCCCGATCACGACGTCTATCTTTTCGTTTTTAAATTTCGCGGCGAGTTCCCCGCAAAGTTTGGCCGCTATTTTAGGGTCGGCCAGGACGAGCGCGCACTGGAGATAATACTCGCTATGCAGCCCGCTCGAGAGCTTGAAATGGCCTTTATGGAATGCGTTCTCTTCCTCGAATATTCTCATTACCGATTCCTGGTTCAACTCTCCATCTCCTTTATTATCTTCTTCGCCGCCGCGAGCGGGTCTTTTGTCTCGGTTATAGGCCGGCCGACTACGATATAATCGGCCCCGGCTCTAACAGCATCCGCCGGGGTCATTACCCTTTTTTGGTCGTCTTTTTCCGCGCCTGCCGGGCGTATCCCCGGGGTCACTATTATAAAATCCTTGCCGAGGTTCTTCCTGATGAGGCTTGTCTCGCCTGGTGAAGCCACCACCCCGTCAAGCCCCGAGTCTTTTCCCAATCTCGCAAGCGTGACGACCTCGTCTTCAATTTTCATATTTATACCGACCTCGCCTATTGAAGACTGGTCCATGCTTGTAAGCACCGTGACTCCCAGGAGTTTCGGCCTCTTCTCCGATTCCCGCGCCGCCTCTACGGCCCTCATCATCATCTCC
>JBAZFB010000034.1 GCA_041653595.1 Candidatus Omnitrophota bacterium
GGCCAGGTAAGAGAGGGCCTCTTTAAGCCATTTTTTGGCCCTGTCCGGGGAACCTTTCGACCTCGCGGCGCGCTTTACAGCGGCCGCCATCGCCCCTATGACGTTCTCCGGGCGCACCGATTCCCTTAAAAGTCCGGATAATATCGAAAGGGAGCGCGACGCCTGCCCGTCCATCATCGCCCCGGTCATGTCAAAGACCGTCTCGTCGAGCGACCTTCCTACGAGGACCTCCACATCTTTCTTTTCGATAGCCTTGCGGTCACCGGTATAATTCGCCAGTTTATCCACCGCCATGCGCAATTTCTGCAGGTCGCTCCCGATCTTCGAAATGATCAACTCGACGGCGTCGCGGCCCATATCTTTCTTGAAAAAGGCGGCCTTCCCGAGGATATAACGCCTGAGGTTTTCCCCGCTTAAGTTCTCGAAGTCCCGGACTTCGGCTAATTTTGATAATCCGGAAAGGAA
Organism: Candidatus Omnitrophota bacterium; assembly: GCA_041653595.1. NCBI lineage: Bacteria > Pseudomonadati > Candidatus Omnitrophota > Candidatus Omnitrophota bacterium. Next base: position 466 of record JBAZFB010000034.1, read on the forward strand.
AGGGTCGCCGGCCGCATCCCTGGGCGACAGGCCGGCCGTCATTACCAGGATAGTGGTCACGGACGGGTTCCCGGCGTAATTCATCACCGAATCTTTTCCTTCCTGCGGCAGTTTATCTATGTCCCTTATCACGACGAAACGGGCGGGGCTGAGGAACGGGTTCGTATTTACGGCGTCCTGGAAAGTGTGGGGGTCAAACTGGTCCGGATAGAATATATTGTAATTGAGGTCGGGATTCCCTCCGGAGAGGGTCTTATCTTTCAGTTCGCGGAGGGTCTCTTCCTTAAGGGCGTTCTCTGTTCCTAAAAAGAGGAAAATACCTACCAATCCTCGACGGTCCTTTCGACGATCCTTTTTGCCAGGTCCGCGATCGCGTTGTTAATAGCGGCGTCTTCGGATACGGAATTCGGCCCGGACTGGTTGTATTCGAAGAAACCCACAAATCCTTTTTCGCTCCAGGTTTTCTTCCCCTGGGACACGTTCTCAAGCGACATATCGACTATGATATTGGCCCTGTACTCGGCGACATTCTCGCTTTTCTGGTCGTATCTCAACGGCTGTTTGTCGAAATTGATGAGCGCGCCGCTCAAGACCAGGTCGGCATCGTCCTCTCTCGAGACGACCTTCAGGTACCCGTCCACGAGGAACCTGTCTATTATCGCGTCGGTCACCTTCGTCTCCATCCCGGCGCGGTATAACCTGTAAGGGTTGGCGTCCGAATATTCCCTTTCGATGTTCAGGTCGACCTTGTTATCAAAAGGTCTTATGAATATCCTGGTGGCTTTCTTATAGGCGGTGGTATGGGTAGCGTAACCGCATCCCGCGAGCGAGGCGGCGCAGAAGATCGCCAACAGGAATATGAGCCGCCTTTTCATTTTTTCTGCTTCCTCTCTATCATCTTTAACCTTTCCTCCGCCTTCTTGGCCGTCTCCGTGTCAGGGAAATTAGTCACTATGTTCTTGTAGTATTCCCCGGCCGAGTCATACCATTTCTGTTTCCAGTAAAATTCCGCGATAGTGTAATCGCTCTCCGCCTTCTTCTCGCGCAGCGACTGGTGCATCTTATCCGCTTCGGCGGTAAGCTTCGACTCCGGATGGCGTTTCGCGAAATCCTCTATCGACTTGAGCGCCTCGTCGGTGACAGACTGGTCGTAGCTAGGTTTCAGGGACGCCTGGGAAGCGCAGAGCCCGACCTGGAAATTGGCTTCCTCGGAAAGCTTGCTCTCAGGGTGTTCATCGACCAGTTTTTGGAACGCGAGCCTCGCCTGCTGGTAATCCCGCGCCTTCTTGTAGCATTCCCCTATCTTGAAGAGGGACTGGTCGGCGTATTTTCCGTACGGAGCGTTATCCACAACTTTCTGGTACATCTCGATAGCCTTATATACCGACGGGAACGTCGGTATGCCCCAGAGCCTGACCTTCTCCCCGGCATAGAATTTGCCGGCTATCTGGTATTCGCGTTCGGTCATCTCATCCAGGCGCTTAGAGAACGGATACGTCTCGATCCCTTTCTGGTAGGCGTAGAACGCCTGCTCGTATTCCTCCAACGCCTCGTAAGCCTGCCCGGCGTAATACTGCGACTCGGCGGCGAGTTCGGCCTGCGGATAAAAACGGACGAGCCTCAGGAATTCTTCCACCGCCTTTTTGTAATCTTTCGCCTTAAAGAACTTCATCGCCCAGTCAAACTGCTCCTGGGGCGTATCCTTAACCGCCCATTTGGGATTGATCCACGTCCCGGTCTGAGGCGTCCAGATCCAGTAGGCGTGCAGCGACGGCGCCATCGAAAGGAACAGGGCCGCTGCGGTGACCGCAAAGATATATTTTCTCATCGTTTATCTCGTGTTTTACCTTCGGTATAAAGACGGGCCTATGTCCCGGGGACCGACTTTTCTATGAAGTCGGCTACGCCCCTTCTGTCTTCTTCCGACATCTCCATGAACTGGGCCCCGACTTCATATTGTTCGCCATACGGCCTCTTACGCACCCAGGTGATCTTCGAGACCGCCCTGACCGGCTTAGGCGCGGAAGGAACGGATATCTCCAGGACAAGGCGCGTAAATACCGAGATGAATTCGTTCACCAAAAGGCGGGCGCCGCCGCTGGAAATATCCCTCGATATGGCATTAACAATAGAGTTATTTGCCTGCCTTATCCCTCTATACTGCACAGACATAGTCATATTGACTCTCTGCTGCTGCCTTCTCTCAGGGAAATCATCATTCCAATACATCTATTTCCCCCTTCGTAGAATCAATTTTATACTTCAAAGTGCTATTTGTCAACGTGAAATTGTATACTTACTTTCGAAATTACCGACGGAAAGGTCTTTACCGTCGGTGACGGCGAAGACCGCCCCTCCCTTTCCGGTCCTGAAGACCTCTATCCCCTTGGCGGAAAGAAGATCGGAGAGCTCTTCAGAGCGGGCAGTCTCCCCGGCTGCTCTCCCCTGGGAGATCACGGCGTAAGACGGCTTGACCCATTCGACAAAAGCCTCTTTACCGGCGTCCATCTTCTCGCCATGGTGGGGCAGCATCAATAAGTCCGCCTTCAGGAGCCGGGGCGAGGTGAACATAGCCTCGGATACGGCCTTGTCCCCCATGTCGCCGCAAAACAGCATGACCGGATCCCCGAATCCCATCCTCATGGCAAGAGAGGCATCGTTTGCCGTGACTTTGGCATCCTTTACCCACCCAGCCGGAGGGCTGAAACACAGGATGCCGACGCCTTTCATCCCTTCTATTGAATCATAACGTTCCAAGATAAAACGTCTTAACCCCGGCATGCTCTTCTCTGCCCGCCTGAAACGCCTGTAAGCATAAGTATCGGCTCCCGCCCCGTTGTCGAATAGATGCCTCACCTTCATCCCTTCCAGGACCGAGGCGAGGCCTCCGACATGGTCGATGTCGGGATGGGTAAGGACCACCGCGTCCAGAACCTGCACCCCCTTTTGCCTGAGGAAAGGCAAAACCGTCCCCCTGCCGGAATCCCGGTCCTCCCCGCTCCCGGTGCCGCCGTCTATCAGCATATTGCCGCCGTAGGGGAACTCCACGAAGACTGAATCTCCGTGGCCCACGTCCAGGAAAGTGACCCTGAGCTTCCCGTCGTTCGGCCGTAAAGCCCCGGCCCATATAATTATGTTAAAGACTGCCAGCGCCGCGGCCGAGAGTTTCAGCGGAGAGAGCTTAAACCGTTCCCGTTCCGCGAACGCGACGACAAAAAGATAATACAGGGCTATCAGGAACAGCGGGGGACTGGGAAGGTAGATATACGCGAACGGGAGTTTTGAGAAGAAACCGTTAGTGGCAAAAAGAGTCCCGCAGAAAAGCCATACCGATGCCGCGAAGACCTTAGCCGCGGGCGGAAAGATAAGGCCGAAGACGAGGAAAGGGGCGCTGGCCATGGTTATCAGGAACGAGAGCGGCACGGCGACCAGGTTCGCGGCGACCGATACCGGCGTGATTATATTGAAATAATACAGAGTGAGCGGCATAACGCCTATCCACGCGGCGAGCGAGACGAAGAAAGCCTCGAGCGCATATCTTTTCCATTTTGCCAGGAATCGCGCGGCTATCTTCCGCTCGAAATTGAAAAACTTTTCGATCTTAGGGGTCAGATAAAGAAGCGAGATGACCGACGCGAACGAAAGCTGGAACCCTATATCAAAAAGCGCGCCTGGATCGCATGAAAGTATGACCAACGCCGCCAGCCCCAGGGAATTCGAAAGGGAATTCTCCCTCTCCAGGAGCAGGCCGAGCAAAAGCGCGATGGACATCACCGTCGCCCTCACCACCGAAGGCGTGCCGTTAGTGAGGACGGCATAAAAAACGAGGAAGGCTATCGTGAGGATAATACAGGCCTTTTTCGGGACCCTGATGACGCTCAAAACAAGAAGGACGAGAAAAACGATAAGCCCCACATTGAGGCCGCTTATCGCTATAAGATGGACGGTGCCGGTCCGCATGAACGCGTCATTTAAATCGCTGCCCATGCCCTGCCTCAGGCCTAAGAGTATGGCATTCAGGAAATTCGCGCTCTCTCCGGGAAGGTTCCCGGAGATGAGGCCTTCTATCTTTCCCCGCGCAATATACGCGAGGCTTACGACCGGGTTGCCTTTCCCTTTTTCGAGGATGGAGGCATCCTGCGTTCTCGCGCTTAATATCGAGAATACGCGGTTGCGCGCGAGATAGGCGGCGTAATCGAAATCCCCGGGATTCCCCGGTCCGGCTGGCCTTGAGAGCCTTCCCTTGACAAGGATCCTGTCGCCGTATGACGGCGTATTCGTTTCCGGCCGGCGCGGTTCCCCTGTCAGGTAAATTTTTATCCTGCCGGTGACTTCATGTTTTATCCCCCGGTCCTCCAAACGCTCCGCCACCAGGGTAAGGGTCATCTTCTTTCCGCCGTAGAAGGTCTCTCCGGCGACAGGATCGTCGGCGACTATCCCTTCCGCGTAAACTTCCCTTGGTTCCGGCTCCGTAAAATTCTTGATATGGTTTACCGGAAGCGCCTGCCTCGCCTGTAAAAGAATGCAGCCGGTAAACAGCAACGCGGCCGATAAACATACGAGCGAAGCGGCCTTTTTTTTAATCATAGTCGAAGCGGCTATCAGGGAAAAGACCACGGCGGCAAACATAAATAAAAAGGGGACCCGGATAATATTGCTTATCCAGATCCCCAGAGATAAGAAAAATGCCGCCCAGGCTAAGGGTGATCTCATCTATTGCTTATTTGTAAAAAGCCTGTTACTTCCCCTGCTGCGCCGGAGCGGGTGCTGCCGGGGCCGCGGGTGTCCCTGCCTTAGGCTGTGCCGCCTTTGGCTCGGCCTTCGGCTGGGGAGGAATCAAGACATCTTTATAGATCGTGACCTTATTCTTGTCTTTCAGGTCATTCAGTAGGGCCTCGAAGCTCTCCTTCTGCTTATCGGAGAGAAGCATCTGCTTCAACTGGTCCTTTATATCATCATAAGCCATCAACTTCTCAGGCTGTTTCTCGGTCACTTTTATGATGTGGTAACCGAACTGGGTCTTTACCACAGCGCTTAACTGCCCGGGTTGGAGCGCGAACGCGGCCTGCTCGAATTCGGGTACGGTCATGCCTTTGCTCAATAAACCGAGTTCCCCGCCCCTATCTTTGCTCGGGTCCTTCGATTTCTCTTTCGCGAGGGCCGCGAAATCGGCGCCTCCCTTGAGTTTAGCCAGGATATCCTTGGCCTCGGCCTCGTTGTCCACCAATATATGCGACACCATTATCTTCTCGGGTTCCTTGAATTTATCCTTATTCGCTTCGTAGTATTTCTTCGCGTCTTCGTCCGTGACCTTGACCTTTTCCTCTATCTCTTTTTTCAGGTAGGCCTTTATCACCAGCTCTTTCTTGAGGTCATCCAGCTGTTTTTTGACGGACGGATCTTTGTCGAAACCCAGTTTCGAGGCTTCGGAATAAAGCAGCTTCTGGTTTACCATGCTGTCCAGCAGCATATCCTTATGCGCCTGCGCCACGGCCTGGTACTGCTCGGGGACGGTCTTCATCATATCGTTCACGTCGTCGATGGTTATCTTCTCGTTGCCTATCTCGGCTACGACCTTCCCGCTTTTAGCGGCCGAGGGAGCCGGCGCCTGGGCCTCGGCCTTGGAAGCCCCGGTCCCGCTTATCTCGGGTTTCTTCGCCGCGTTGCAGCCCGTAAGCGCTATGGCGGTGAAGACAGCCGCGAATACGGCAACCATCCTTAATTTTAACATCGCGCTACTCCTTTCTATTATTTTTTCCGGTGGGGTCCGCAGAATAAGGCCATAATATATCACACCGAACCGGCTTATTCAAGCACAATCAAATCCCTGATCCTGTCAAATTTATCCTGTCCGATCCCCTTGACCTTCCTGAGGTCTTCTTTGAGGAGGAAAAGGCCGTGCCCTGTCCGGTATTCCGCTATCTCCTTCGCGAGTTTCGGCCCGATGCCGGGCAGCGTCTCTAACCCTGAGACATCGGCGGTATTGATATTTACCGCGCTCCGGCTTTCTACGGTCTTTTTATAATCCGAGGAATGGATAACCTGCAATTTTGGCCGCGCGAAATAGGTCCTATAAGCCAGGACCGCGAGCCCCAGGACGGCGAACGCGCTAAGGGCTATTATTACCTTCTTCTCCTGCACGGTGAGGTCAAACAACGATGCTTACGAGCCTCTTGGGAACAATAACAATATTCTTCGGAGTCTTGCCGCCGAGCCACTGCTTTACTTTTTCGTCTGCAAGGATAAGTTCCTTGAGTTCCTCGTCCGTGATGCCGGCGGGCACCTCGATCTTGGAGCGGACCTTGCCGTTCACCTGTATGACTATCGTAATATTCTCCTCGACCAGCATCTTCGGGTCGAACTCCGGCCAGCCGGCTTTCAAGATGCTCTCCTTATTGCCGAGTGACCGCCACAACTCCTCGCAGAAATGCGGCGCGATCGGGGAAAGCAGCAACACGAGCGCCGAGAAAACTTCTTTATCGGCGCCGGACTGGTATATCGCATTGACGAGTTCCATCATGCCGGCGATGGCCGTGTTGAAT
>JBAZFB010000035.1 GCA_041653595.1 Candidatus Omnitrophota bacterium
TGCTATTGGCGCTGACTGTCTGCGTTTCGGGCCGTTCATGCGCCGCTGACGCGGCCGTTACTTCCGCCGCTGACACGGGTTTCAAGAGGTTCAACGTCTATACCGACAGGTCGGCTCGCGATAACCATTATATTCCTTCGGGCTGGATGGGCGATTACGGTGATATGAAGATCGATACCGGATGCAAGGATAATCCCCATACCGGGACCACCTGCATAAAGATCGTATACACCGGAGAACAGAAACAGGGAGCGGGATGGGCGGGGATCTTCTGGCAGAACCCGGCGAATAACTGGGGGACGAAGCAAGGCGGGTTCGACCTGACAGGCGCCAAGAAGCTTATATTTTGGGCGCGCGGAGAAAGAGGCGGCGAGGTATTGGCCGAAGTCAAAGTAGGCGGCATTACTGGCGAATACGGCGATTCGGATTCCGTCTCTATCGGGCCCATAACCCTCACCCGCGATTGGAAAGAATATACGATCGACCTGACCGGGAAAAGCCTTTCTTACATCTCCGGCGGTTTCTGCTGGGCGGCCAGTGTTGCCGATAACCCGAACGGGTTCGCGATCTTTCTAGACGACATCTATTACGAGTAAATAAAATATGGACCATCATACAAGCCATCATCCCGGACATCACGAAAGCCATCACGAGGGCCATCACGAGGGCCATCATGAGAGCCATCATGAGGCCCATCACGCGAGAAGGGGCCACAGGAAAAGGCGGTATTTTGCGATCCCGCTGGTACTTTTGCTGCTGGTTTTCTTCATCGGCGGGTGTTTCCTCCTGAACAAGTTCTCTCAGAAGCCTGCCGCCAAGACAAAGAAGGTCGTCCTGGAGAGGCTGCTGAAAACCGGCCATTACAGGCTTTTGGCCGGCGGCGCGCCGTATCTTATCATAGGCGTATGCTATCAGCCCGTACCTCCGGGGAATGACTATACCTACAACTGGTGGGGCGACCCGGCGAAACCGTGGCTGGTCGACGGCCAGCTTATGAAAGATGCCGGCATCAATACGGTCCGCATCTATCAGCCGGGGGAAAACCCGAAAGAGGTCAAGCAGGTCATAAGCGACCTTTTCCAGAAATTCGGCATCCGCACGATCCTCGGCCACAACCTCGGTATATATGATGTCCCGCCTCCCAATTATACCGACGAAAATTACAGGCAATTATTGAAGGAACAGGTGCTGAGCATAGTCAAGACCTATAAGGACGAACCGGGAATATTGATGTGGGTATTGGGTAACGAGAATGATTATAGTTTTGACGACTCGATGTCCCCGTGGGGCTCGGCCGAGCTTGACGCGATAGCGGACCCGAAAGAGAGGGCGAACGCTAAAGCTAAGATATATTATTCCTTCGTAAATGACATCGCGAAGGAGACAAAAAAGATAGACCCGAACCATCCGGTCGCGATGGGGAACGGCGAAGTCTTCTATCTCGAGATCGCAAAGCCGTTGACGCCCGACGTAGACATACTCGGGCTTATCTCTTACCGCGGTATGAGTTTCGGCAATACATGGGAACAGGCTGATAAGCGCCTCGGCAAACCTATAGTATTGATCGAGTTCGGCTGCGACAGGTTCAATGCCCTCGCTAAAAAGGAAGATGAGGACTTCCAGGTCAAGTTCCTTATAACCCAGTGGAAAGAGATGCTTCGCAACAGCTGCGGCATGACGGGCAAGGGGACGGTGCTGGGAGGCTGTATATTCGAGTGGAACGATGAATGGTGGAAGCACGACGCGTCCAACCCCGCGGGCTGGTTTGTGCAGGACGAGGCGGCCGGCTGGGCTAACGGCGCCTATTATTTCGATATCGAGACCGAAGGCCATATGAACATGAACGAGGAGTGGTACGGCATCGTAGGGTTAAGCCTCGAGAAAGATAAAGATACCGGCGTCAACAAGAGGATACCCAAAAAGGCGTATTACGCCCTTAAGGAGTTATGGTCAAAAGGTTGCGCGGCGGTCGATCCGCCGAGGGTCGGTAAGAAGCCTAATTAGTCCCCAAAATCCTTCAGCGACTAATTAGTTCCTTAAGTGGACGTCCGCGTATTGCGCGATCATCTCCGCGACTTTGGTGGGAGGGATGACCGAGAAGTAATGGTCGACGACGCAATGCGCTATCTCGTGGGCGAGGACATTGGCCGAGACCTTCTCCTCGCTGGCGAAGAGCGTGTTTAGCTTGAAGATATAGTAGGCTATGAACTTGTTATCCTGCCTGAATATTTCGACATATACCCTGTCGAGATCGTCCTGCCCCCTGTAGATCCTGACGTTCATCCGAAGGTCTTTCGGCCTCATGTCGAGTATCTCCTGCACCTTGGAGAATATAAGGTCGAATTTATACGCGATCTCATCCTTCGTATCATCGCCCCCGCGCGGAGGTTTTTCCGTAAGCCCGTAATCTATCTTGTACGTGTCTATCCTGCCGTTCACCGCCGCGAGGTCGACGCCGTCCTTAAAGAAGACGGTGCAATAGAGGCTGTTGACGCTCGTCCAGTCGCTGCCGTCGGAGAAACGGCCGTCCTCCGAGATGACGCTGGCTGAGGCGGTCGCCGCGGCGAAGAGGAGGAGGAACAAAAATACGGGGGATATCCTGAAATAAGAGAGATTGTTCTTTACCTGCCCGATCTTTTTTTCGATATCGCCCAATCTCTTTTCTATCTCACCTCCGGGTGCGTCTTTCGACCGCAGCAGTGACCTCATTCCTTTGACCTCTTCCTCGAGTTCTTTTATTTTGGCCTGCGAAGAAGAGAGGGGATCTTTTATATTCTTGACCGCGGCATTTATTATCCCGCCCAGGTCTTTGAATTCGTCGTGTTCCCTTAGGCGGACTTCCACTGTCAGGTTGCCTTTGCCTATCTCGGCGACATCTTTTTCCAGGCGGTATATGGGCCCATAAATACGGTGGGATATAAAAAGGAGCACCGCTATGGTCGCGAGGCTTACGAGCACGATCGCTATCATGCCGCTGGAGGCCAGGACAGGCAGTATGTAGTCTGCGGTGCTCTTTACGATAAGCCTCAGGCCCTCGAAACTCGTGGTCACAGTCTTCTTTGTAAGGAGGAGGGAGATGACGCTCATTATAAGGCAGGCCGATATCAGGAGCAGGCAGAACTTGACTATGAAACTCGCCTGGAATTTTTTCTTTATGAAATAATTTCTTCTCCTGTTCCTATGCTCAGGGGCCTTTGTCATTTTATGTCTATCTTCTTAAGGGCTTCTCTGTTGATGTCGATCTTCGTCCCCTTCTGTAGGCCGGCGATCCACGCCTTGATCATCCCGCTCGCCTTCCGGTTGCGGTCTTTTTCCGTCTCAGGGATCGAAGAGAGGACCTCTTCCGACTTCTTATTCAGGAGCGAACGCAGGAGGCTCTGCTCCCAGAACCGCTCGACCATCTTCATGAATTCAGGGTCCCTGTCCAGGCCCAGGCGCCGGGCTTCCAGCAGAAGGACCTTTTTCTCTATTATATCGTTCAGGAGCCGTTCTTTGGGGACGCTATTGCGGTATTCCGGAGTGTAAAGCGATGCCTCAGAGAGGAAATCCTCTTTATATAAGGAATAATCGCCTATTTTGGCGATGACCTCTTTTTTGGGGCCCTTTTCCGAGCAGCCGGCCGCGGAAAAGACGGCGCCCGCGATAAGGATCAAAAGCATAAAATATCTCACATCCGTTATTATAAGGGCTTTACTTCCTTTTTGCAATATGTTAATTTATTACCATGAAACTCCCCCTCATTTTGGCGCTTTTTTATGTTTTTTCGGCCTTCCCGGCGGTCTACGCGGAATATAATTCCGTGACCGGCAGGGATGAAGCGGTCAATACGTCCACCGAGGCGGAAGTGGCGCAGGGGGATGCCATTGCCAAGCAGATCGAGAGGCAGGTCAAGCTTGTCGAAGATAAGCATATGCAGGATCGCGTGGAGCTTATAGGCAACAACCTGGCCAGGGTATGCGACCGGAAGGACATTATCTACCATTTCAAGGTGATCGATATCGATGACATAAATGCGGTCTCGCTGCCCGGCGGATGGGTCTATGTCTTCAAAGGGCTGGTCACCAAGTGCAAGAACGACGACGAGCTGGCCGGGGTAATCGCCCATGAAATCGGGCACATCGCCGCGCGGCATTCCGTCAAACAGCAACAAGCCGGTTCCATAATGGACCTCATAACGATCGCTTCCGCGTTAGCGGGCGGCGGAGGGGCCTCCCAGGCGACCGGCCTGGCGGCCACTTCCCTTATGTATTCCTATTCGAGACGGGATGAGTTTGAGGCCGACAAGCGCGCCGTAATGTACACCGAGAAGGCCGGTTACGACCCCAGGGCCTTGATCACTTTTATGAAGACGATGCACGATGCCGAGAGGGACAGAATAAGGCCTTATACCTATTTCAGGTCCCATCCTTACGAGGGGGAGAGGATCGCCAATATTAACCGCGAGATAAACGGGCAGCAGACCTTTACCGATTGGATAAATGAGCCGATAGACAAGGACAGATGGTGATCATTCGGAGGGGAGCATGAAGGCTAAATTCCTTTTTCCCGCGATTATCCTGTGTTTGATTTTTCTCACGGCGCGTAACGCATATCCCGCGGACAAGCCGCAGCAAAAGCCCGGGGTCCGGATACCGAAAGCGGTAAAGCCCGTCTTGATCGACGGGAATCTCGATGAGTATCCCGGGTACGCCATAAGGATGGACGGCGAGTCCTTCGAAAAGCTCCAGTATTTCGAATATGGCGGAAAGGATGACATCAGCGCGGATATCTATCTCCTCTGGGACAATGAGAACCTCTACGTCGCGGCCAGGGTGACCGACGATCTCCCGTTCGATAATAACAAGGAAGGGCCCGACATCTGGGACGGCGACGCCATAGAGGTCCTCTTGGGGATGGACGGGAAGGCGGATCCCGCGAGGATATATTTCGGCAAGGGTGATTACCAGATAGGGCTAAGCCCCGGCAACAACAAGGATATTAAGCCGGGCGAATGGGTCTGGCGGCGCGACGATTACCGGAGCGGTATAGAAGTCGCCTCGAAACAGCGGGATAAAGGGTACATCATCGAGGCTAAGATACCTTTTAAGGTGTTAGGCGGGTTCAAGCCTGAACTGGGCAAGAAGTTCGATTTCGATATAGCGGTAGATGACAGCGACAAGGGCAAGAGGAAGGCGCAACTGGCCTGGACCGGCACAAAAGAGTTCTATTCCGATCCCAGCCAGTGGGGGACGGCGGTCCTTGCCGCCCCGCAGGCCGCATTCACGCTCTCTTATGCCGCCATAATAGGCATAATTATCGCCGTTACGGCCATCGTGGTTTTTATGACTTTCACCGTCCATAAGCCTAAATAGGCATTGAAAAAGCCCCCTAATATTGATAAAATCATCAAATCGGAGGATAGCCAATGAAATGTGACACATGCGGACGCGACGTGCCCGAGGTAAGAAGGGTGGTAGTCGCCCCGGGATACGACAGGGCGTTGGCCAAGCCGGTCTATAATTGCCCGGAATGCTACGAGAAGAAAGAGAAGGCCAAGAAGTACAACACCCCAGAGAATAAATAGCCGATCATGCCCCAGCAGATAAAAGTTCTGGATAACGGATATGTTACGCTCGTCGATTCAATGGGCGGCGACAAGGCGGTCATAGAAGGCGCCCGCCGCTGCTACATGAGCGAGCCGCAGGGTGAGTCTGCGGACTCAAAACTCATCCGCCACCTCATATCAAAAGACCACGGCACGCCTTTCGAGCACGCCTATTTCAGGTTTGACGTCAAATGCCCGATATTCGTCGCGCGCCAGTGGATCCGCCACCGCATCGGCACGTACAATGAGATGTCGCTGAGGTATTGCCTGGCTAAGAGGGATTTCTACACGCCGGAGAACCTTTCAGGCGAGGCGCTGGTAAAATATAAGAAGTCGATAAATGACGCCTTTGATACCTATGAAGCTATCGTAGCTTCAGGTATAAAACGGGAACAAGCCCGCGGCGTCCTGCCGCTTTCCCTGTATACGCTCTATTACTGGACGGTAAATGCCCGTTCGCTCATGAATTTCCTCAAGCTGCGGCTCGATAAGGCGGCGCAGCCGGAGATCCGCGAATACGCGAAGGCCCTCCTCGAGATATTCAGGGAGACGATGCCGGTCACGGCGAAGGCCTTCGAAGAAAAGGTTATGCCAAAGCAGTAAATGGGATCCTCAGACCTGGCCAGCCCATCCCCGGAACAATTGATAGAAGGCTGTATAAGGAAGGATAAGCGCTCGTGGGATATATTCGTGGAGCGCTACTCAAAGGTAGTGTATTGGGCGATAAGGGACAGGCTGAAAAGGCTCGGGTATAATTTCGAGGACGAAGACATAAATGACATCCACCAGGATGTCTTTATCGCTTTATGGGCCGGCGATAAACTTGCCCAGATCAAAGAGAGGGACAAGGTCGCCGGATGGCTCGCCATGGTAGCCGGAAACGCGGCAGTTGACCATTTCAGGAAGATGAAGCGCCAGTCGCCGCCGAATTCGATATCGATATACGAAGAGATATATAAGAATGAAGACGGCGGAGCTGGGACGCTCGAAGAGGTCCTGCCGTCAAAGGCCCCGGGCCCGGACAGGGAAGCGCAATTAAGCGATGCCCGGGAGGCGCTGGAGTCGGCCATCGAGGAGCTTAAGCCGAAGGAGAGGATAGTTGTAAAACTCGGCCTCCTCCACGGGATGAAGCACAACGAGATAGCGGATACGCTCAATATCCCGCTAAATACCGTATCTACGACCATCTCGCGGGCGAAAAAATACTTGAAAGAAAAACTCGAAAAAGAGCGTCTATTATGATATGGAAGGGAAGATGACAAAATTACATGACGCGACGGCGGTAAAATGCCCGGACGAGGCGGGCTTGGCGGCTTTCCTCGGCGGCAAGCTCAAGGAATCCGAAACGCG
>JBAZFB010000036.1 GCA_041653595.1 Candidatus Omnitrophota bacterium
AAGCACATGGTAATGGCGGCGGTCAATGTCATCTTGCCGTGGTCTACGTGGCCTATTGTGCCTACGTTAACGTGGGGCTTATTGCGTAAAAATTTTTCCTTTGCCATTGGATTCCTCCTTTTAGGTTCCTCGCATACCTAAGCAATCTTTTTCACTGGAGCTGCTGATCGGGATCGAACCGATGACCCCGTCCTTACCAAGGACGTGCTCTACCAACTGAGCTACAGCAGCGCAAGCCTTCCGGCGTGCACTTCGGGTCGTTCTTTTGAGTTTTCAAGCATAAAAGCAAAAAACGCAAAAAATCCACCCCCCGGTAATTTACCGCTTTTACCGTAAAAACATGTGGATTATTTGTTGAACTATACGCTTTTAGACGTAGGGCTAAAGTATAGCAGGATTTATTTTTTTGTCAAGAATTTTTTTACGTTATTTTTTATTTTCTCTTCTTTAATAACACTACTGCCGAAATCACCGCTATGGCTATGATAATTACCGTTACGACAGCGCCCAGCCGGCCTTTAAATATGGCGTTATATCCTACGGATAGATGGGCTCCCTCGTCCTCGGTCAAAAGGAGTTTCGAAAAACGGAATGCCTTCCCGACCTGCGGCACATCTATCTTTATCGGGAGCACCCCTTTCTGGCTCGCCTTATCGAGCACCTCTCTCTCTACTCTCACCTGCTGTTGCGCCATATCGAATGAATTCATATATTCGGCCTTCTCTTCTACCGAGCCCGAAACTTTAATATTCTGGACTCCGTTCCTCTCTCTCAACGTCGAACTTAACGAAAACAGCTCGATACTCTCTTCCGCCTTTCTTATATCGCCTCCGAATCCGAAATAATTAAGGTCCTTCGGGAGAAATACCGACCAATAGGCGACGTTCGTCGGGATATCCGCCTTGGGGAGATCGAGCGATAACTTTCCGATGAATCCCAATTTGGCGCCTCTCTCGAGATATACTATCTCGACGGGTATCTGCGAAAGTCCCTCGCCCCTTAATTTTGATTTCTCCAGCGGGATGAGCACGTGGCCTTCTTTATCCTTCGCCGGCTTAACGGGAACTCCGGACACGGAAGCGCTCCAAAGCGTAGCGTCAGCGGGCAATGTGAGTTTAAGGAATTGTTTTACGTTATTGCGCAGCTGGAAGACGGCCTTTGTAAGGCTCTTGCCTTCATCCGTGATCAGCGTCACATAATTGGCCTGATCTATCGCGGCGACGAGCACGGGGATCTCTTCATGCTTCGTGACCTCGACCTGGATATCGTAATCATCGTTCAAGTATTTGAACGCGAGAAGAATCGGGTTGGCGCTCCTGTCCCAGATTGACGGCGGAAGTTCTTTTACGTCTATGGCGGAGGCCTTCTGGAGTTTATTGACCTTGAGCTCGACGTTGCTCATCGACGCGATGCCTATGAAACCCTTGTTCCTTTCGACGCCGACCGGCCTAATCGCCGGAAGCTGCGCCACGATCGAACCTTCCCCTATCGGCTGCTCACTTATGAACTCGATATTGTAATTCCCTTTTACGCCGTACTTCAGGTAGACGTCGAGCAGCTGGTGTCCGGATTCTTTTGTAACCTTCCAGTCACGCAGGTCGCCCGCCCTTACTTCCAGGACGGTCACGTCCTCGGGTATCTCGACGCGCATAGCCGATATCTCAGCCTGGAGGATGGAATAACCTATTACCGTATTGCAGCGAAGCACACCTTCGCCGACCGAGAAGAAATTATTTACCGTAGAATAGACCTTGGGCTCCAATTTCACGTGCGCTATCGTTTCTTTAGGCAGGGCCTTTGTCCAGCGCACGAGGATATTATTCGTCATCGGCATGATCGCCCAGGCAACGGTCTTGTCCTTCTCTTCCTTTGTCTCGGTCTTTATCGAAGGTTCGATGAACACGTCGGTCCGCGTCTCCGCTATAGTGAATTCGAACTCCGACACGGGAGCGGGCATCATCTCGACATTGAACTGGCCCGGGCCCTCTTCGCGTTCCCTGTTGACCTTAATAAGGTATTCGAGGTCGAGCCTGTATTTTCCGGGCTTATCCACGATAAGCATATATTTGTTGCCTTCGGCCATCACATATGACGCGCCGCGGTTTACGCTGACTTCTATAAGGCCGACGCCGTCTTTCCTTACAATGGGTATCTTTACCGTCCCTTTTCCGAAGACCTCAAAGTTTACCTCGCCTTTGACATCGGCGATATCCTCTTCAAGTGAGGCGTTATATTTTGTCGAATAGACGGCGTATGTGGCGGATTGGGATATCTGTCCGGGATTAACAGACTTATATCTCTTCATATCCTCGCCGGCTGAGATCTCGTCCGTTTCCTTGTTGGCCCAGACGGCTTGATTCTGTAATTGTATATTTCTGGTGCCTATCTTGCCGCCGTATTTATCCTTTGCCGCTGCTAATGCCGCGGTCGCGGATACTAGTAATGTTATGCATAACGCCGCCGCAAATAAACGCCTCATTTTCATTCTCCTTTTTACCAGGTATACTTTGCCGTGTAGGTGACCTTGGCTTGCCCGTTCTTCGGGACCTTGACCACGTATTCTATAGTAGAAGCATCTTTCTTCTCGAAATTCATGGACGTAGCGGTTATCTCCCAGCCTGTGTATCTCCACAGCTTCTCGACCACCCTTACTTCCACGTCCTGTTCCTTGTGGTTGCGAAGGACTATTTCGAAGGATTCCCGGGCGGTGCGGTACTCGGTCTTGAAATCCTTACGGGTCCTTTCGCCCACTACATCGAATGCATTCCCTATATATAGGCGTATTTTCTCGTCCTTCGGTGTGTGCTCTATGGCGTCTTCACCGATGAACTGCAGGGATCCGTCGGTATCTTTCTTGTAGACCTTTACCTTGCCCTGCGGAAGCGGCATACCGAGGTTGTTGGCTTTGCTGTTGACCACTTCCAGCTCTACCCTGGTATTCTCTTTCAGCGTCTCATCCCTGTCCGAATAATACCACCAGCTGTTGTTGCCCTTCGAAGGGTCGAATATCAGCTCTTTCTTTACCGAAACGCCGGACGAATTTATCAACGATATCTGCTTGTTCTGATTGTTCTTTATCGTGGCGGGGCGTTGCAAGGTATACATATGATATTCAAAGAACGATTTCTCCTCGAACTGCGGGGCGCTTGACGCCTTCGCTTCCATCAGCATCATCTTGTCGGCGCGGAGGCCGCCTACCGCGTATGCGCGTTTTATTTCACCGGCTATCAGTTTTATCTTCGCGTCTTTATATGTAGTACCGCAATTATTAGTAATGCTGACCCAACCGTCGAGGTCCAGGCTCTTGTCGTCCTTGTCGAGGACCGTGACGTATTCGCAGTTCCAGTTGATGCCGTTGGTAAGATAAGATACCTCGGTGAGGTGCTTCATCTTCTTGTCGCTGTTGATCAGCCAGATGAGAGTCGGCTTCGTGATAAGGCCTTCGGGAAGTTTATCGAAAGATATCTGTTTGATGTTATCCGGGCGAGCGACCATAGCAAGGCCGTCCTTCGTCTGGATGACCAGCTGGCTGTCATCGTAGCTTAACAGCGTGCCTTCGTAGACATCCCCTTCTTTTGTCACGACCTTAATCGGCTTGTCTATGTATTTAAAGAGGAGCTTGCCGGCGTTGACCAGGTCGTATTCGTAATTCTGTTCGAGAATGCCGCATGAGGCCGGGGCCGAGAGCGAGGTGAAATGCACGGACGTGGGCTCTATGAGCGCGGCCACATCTTTGAACTCTATCCTGTTTATGCCTTTATCGAGGTCGAAATAGCGCTGGTCCTTGACCAACGCGAAATTCTGGTTGTAGATGGTGACTTCTACGGATTCCTGGGCCAAGGCTGAGGAAGCGAACAACAGCGAAAGTACGGCTAAGGCAAGCTTTTTCATTTGGAACCTCCTTTTACCCAATTAGACAAGGAAGGCGGTAAAAAGTTCCCGGAAATTATTTCGAAGAAAACTTCTTTTCCGCCTCTTTGATCAGTTTCTGGTAATCGGCAGCTTCACCGTATCCCGTGCGCGATACCAGCATTGTGCCGTCAGGCCTCGCTATGACTACGAATGGCAGGGTTTTTCCTCCTACAGAATATCGTTTGAAAAAATCGGTATTTTGCTTTTTATTATCACAGTTGATGTCGGCGATGATATACCGGTCGGCTTTCAAATTTACGGCGTTTGTCCTTATCATTTTTTTCAGGTGCTGGCAGTTGGTGCAGGCCTCGCGGCCTAAAATGACGAATATCATCTTGCGGTTAGCTTTCGCCCTGGAGGCCGCCTGTTCGAGATCGTTTTCCCAGGCAAAGGCGTGGGAGAATGTGAAGGTCAATGCCAGGCTTGCCAAGAATATCTTGAGAAGCTTTTTCATTTGGAACCTCCTTTTATTTTACGCCTTGGCGATCGTCCAAATGCCGATTATCACGAACCCTATGCCGGCGACCCAGGAGAGATGTTTCGGCTCCACGTATTTCCCCAAGGTATTCCCAACTAATACGGCTATCCCTGACGCGAATACAAGCGCGGACGCCGAAGCCAGGAATACCATTAATCTTGAATTCTGCGCATTTGTCGCGAAGAGCATAGTCGCAAGCTGTGTCTTGTCCCCGAGCTCTGCGAGTAACACCGTCGTAAATATCGTAAAAAATATTCTTAGGTCCATCCTATGGCCTCCTTGGTATATTTTATGATTAGCTACGTCTATATGCGGGGATCATGGAGCGGGCGAGGAGAATCGAACTCCCGTGAACAGCTTG
Organism: Candidatus Omnitrophota bacterium; assembly: GCA_041653595.1. Lineage (NCBI taxonomy): Bacteria > Pseudomonadati > Candidatus Omnitrophota > Candidatus Omnitrophota bacterium. The sequence continues at coordinate 4,752 of JBAZFB010000036.1, forward strand.
GAAGGCTGCCGTTCTACCATTGAACTACGCCCGCAACGATTTCGGACACTGCTTGCAATCGTTTCGGCGTACGGCAATCGCCGAAATCGTTGTAAGGGAAGAAACTACGTTTCTCCCCTTACAATTCCCCTCTTCCTAAGAGGAAAAAACGTTTACAACAAAATGGTGGGCAGAGGAGGACTTGAACCTCCGAAGGCATAGCCATCAGATTTACAGTCTGACCCCTTTGACCGCTCGGGAATCTGCCCAAATTATCAAATGGAGCTGGCGAAGGGATTTGAACCCCCGACCCGCGGTTTACAAAACCGCCGCTCTACCAACTGAGCTACGCCAGCAACGATTTCGGAAACTGCTCCCTCTTCCTAAGAGGAAGAGAGCTTCTTAATTGCAGCCGGTATTTTATCTAATAAATCCGAGGCGAGCATGCTGACCTCGCCTTTATCTTTTGCCGCCAGGTCGCCCGCGAGCCCATGCAGGTATACGCCGAGCTTCGCCGAGTCAAAAGGCCTTATGCCCTGCCCGATGAACGACGCGATCATGCCGGTAAGCACATCTCCTGTACCGCCCTTGGCCATGCCGGGATTTCCCGTGGAATTGACATATCTCCTTCCGCCAGGAGCGGCCACGACCGTGCGGTGGCCCTTCAAAACGCAGACCACATTATACTTATTCGCGAACTCTTTTGCAACTTTTTCTTTAGCCGCCGAAACCTTTTTCACGCTCAACCCGGCCAACCTCGACATCTCACCGGGATGGGGCGTGACAACAACAGGCGCTTTGGCGCGCCTGAGCAGCTCCGCCCTGCCCTCAAGCGCGTTTAAACCGTCCGCATCGAGGACTACCGGTCCTTTTAAGGCGATTATAAGCTTCCTTACAAGCCGCTGCGTGCCCGGGTTACGCGACAAACCGGGCCCTATAGCCAGGCAATCGGCCTTATCGGCAAATTTCATGATCCCCGCATAGGCCTTTTCGCTTAACGTACCGCCGCGTGTCTCCGGCAGGGGCTTAGTCATTACCTCGGTGAGCTTCCTTGCCATGATAGGATTGAGGCTTCTCGCTATCCCCAGCGTCACAAGCCCGCTTCCCGAGAGCAGCGCCGCCCGGGAGCAGAGGGCTGCCGCGCCGGTAAATCCCGGCGAGCCGGCCAGGACAAAGACGCGGCCATAGTCGCCTTTGTTGGAATCGGCTTTTCTTTTCGGGATTTTCATCATTTTAATAATATGCAGTTGCCGACCGCGTAATTTTTGGTATGCGAAAGGCTGACGACGGCCTTCTTGACCCCGCGCTTTGTCATTAGCCTTTTTGCGGTGCCTCTGAGGACTACCAGGGGTTTTCCGTGCTTATCGTTTATTATCTCCACGTCGGTCCAGGCGATGGGGTTATTCCCGTCGCCTCCGAAGGCCTTGTACACGGCCTCTTTCGCGGCGAACCGGGCCGCAAGATGCTGCTCGGGCGAGACTCTTCTCCTGCAGTAGGCAAGCTCACGCTTGGTAAATATCTTATCGAGGAACCGGGCCCCGAACTTCTTGGCGGCGGCTTTTATCCTCTTGACTTCGACTATATCTACCCCGAATCCTTCTATCATCTTATCAGCGCAATCATCTCCTTTACTGCTTTATCGAGCCCGGTGAAGACGGCACGCGAGATTATCGAGTGGCCGATATTGAGCTCCTCTATCCCTTTTATCCGCGCGACATCGCGGACATTATTGTAATTGAGCCCGTGACCCGCGTTCACCCCAAGGCCTAACGAGAGCGCGTATCCGGCCGCCTCTGTAAGCTTCCTGAGCTGCG
>JBAZFB010000037.1 GCA_041653595.1 Candidatus Omnitrophota bacterium
TAAGTTTCTCATTAAGTAATATCGACACCAGCGGCGCCATGCCGTGATATCTCAAACCGCCCGCGTGTATGCCTTCCGGCACAAAATCATGCCCCAGCGTGTACATTTTCAATAACGGCGTCATTTGCGCCGTGTCGCCGAAATCATACCTGTAAGGCCCTTTGGTAAGCGTAGGGCACGCCGCAGGCTCAACCGCTATGAACCTGATATTTTGCCCGTCTATTTTATCTTTTATGAACGGAAATGTGAGGCCCGCGAAATTACTCCCCCCGCCGACACACGCTATCAATATATCGGGTTTCTCGCCCGCCAACTTCAACTGCTCCTTTGCCTCAAGCCCTATAACTGTCTGGTGAAGCATTACATGATTTAACACACTGCCGAGAGAATACTTGGTATCGCTGTGTGTAACCGCGTCTTCCACTGCTTCTGATATCGCCATGCCCAGGCTTCCGGGCGTATGCGGCATCTTTTTTAGAATGCCCCTGCCGGATTTTGTCCTCTTTGAAGGAGAAGCGAATACCTCCGCGCCCCAGGCGTGCATGAGCGATTTCCTGAATGGTTTTTGCTCATAACTGCACCTTACCATATAAACAGTGCATTTTAAACCGAGTATTTTGCAGGCAAAAGAAAGCGCGCTCCCCCACTGGCCCGCGCCTGTTTCCGTGGCGATCCGCTTCACGCCTTCTTTTTTATTAAAATAGGCCTGGGCAATCGCTGTATTGGGTTTATGGCTCCCCGCTCCATTGACGCTTTCATCTTTATAATAGATCCTGGCGGGTGTCTTAAGTTCTTTTTCAAGGTTGCGCGCCCTTCTGAGAGGAGTAGGCCTCCAGAGTTTCAGCACACTAATGACCTCTTCGGGTATCTCTATCCACTTATCCAGCGACATCTCCTGTTTTATAAGTTCCATCGGGAAGATAGGCGCTAATTCATCCGGGGACAAAGGCTTGTTCGTACCTGGATTAAGAGGAGGCGGAAGAGGGTTGGGCAGGTCCGCCTGGATATTATACCACGCCCTTGGAATGCTTTTTTCATCAAGCAATATCTTGAAATTATCCATTTGACCGCCTTTGTTATATTAACTCTATGGCTATTTCAGGCTGGTGTTTTATTGTTTCGTGAATAAGACAAGATTCAGCGACTTTCAGAAGCGCAGGCCTTCTCGCTCCTACCTCGGCATTAGGCAACTCTATCTTCGCGCTTATGCTTTTGATGCGGCTGGGCTTATCTGCTGATTTTTCCCAACCTAAAGTTATCTTCATGCCTTTAGCGTCTAATCCCGCGCCTTTACAAAAACCCAGGACATACACGCCTATGCACGAGCCCAAAGAATCTATGAATATTTCCGGAGGCGTCGGGCCCTGGTCATTCCCTCCGGACTCTTCCGGGAGGTCTATAATAACAGTGTGTTTTCTATTGCGGGCCTCGAACTTTTTCCCGTCTATATATTTTACTTCTGTATATTCCATTTTAACCTTTGAAAGTCCTTAATATTTCCGGGGGTTTTCTTTCAATGACAGGGATATCTTTATTCTCGAAATACCCCAACGCCACAGGCGCCACTATCGCGTAATTATCCGGAATTGCGAATTTCTTCCTGAACCATTCGTCTTTATCCAGGACATTCATCATGCCTACCCAGCATGAACCTATGCCCATAGACGAGGCCAGAAGCATCATGTTCTGCGCGGCCATGGCGCAATCGCTCTGATAAGAAAAAGTGGTTTTGCCTATAATTATTATAACACAGGGGGCATGGTAAAATATGCTGAAATCTTTCACAGCCATGCGCTTTTTATATCTCGCGAACTGCGGTTTTTCCTCTATCATTTTCTTTATATAAGGGATGGAACGATCTGAAAGCTCTTTTATGAGGGCCTTATCCTGCACAACAATGAACCCCCACGGTTGTTCATTCATGCCTGTGGGCGCCCATTTTGCTGCTTCGATAAGCTTCTCTATGATCTCTTTTGATATGGGTTTATCCAGGTATTTTCTGATACTCCTGCGGGACTTGATAACATCCATTATATCCATAATGGATATTTTACTCGCCTTTCTTCCTGCCTGTCAATCCCATTATCTAATATTTATAAAACTCCTTCAACCACGCCTTCACTGCTATGGTCATTATATTCTGTTTAGCATGCTTACACTTGCTGATCTTGTCTAATGCTTTGGCGGAATTTATTAAGTCAAGCCTGGCCTTCTTTAGTTTTTTGTCCATTCCAGAAGTTTATACCTTATTACAGTTAGGTGTCAACATTTATTTAACCGTAGCATAATAAGGTATATGGATTATACCATCAGGATAAAATTGGGGAAGAAAATAAGGGAATTAAGGGAAAAATACAGCTATACCCAGGAAGAACTTTCCGAAAAAGCCGATATTGATTATAAATACATCCAGAGGATCGAGGGTAAGAAACCGCCTGCCTTGAAGATCGACACCATAGAAAAACTCGCCAAAGCTCTCAAAGTAAAGCCTTATAAATTATTGAAGTTCTAATGTTACATTTAAGACATTGTCAGAAATGTAACATTAGGAGCCGGAGGATGGGAAAAACAGCGCGGGGTGAAATAGGTTACTTTATGTTTTTTAGATACCTTTTATATCATCGTGATTGCCTGCCAGAACAAACTCCACTAAATCTTCCTGCCATCTAAAAAGAATCCTGGCTTTAAGCCCTATCCTGGTTTCCCAAAAATTACCCTGTAGCCGCTTTAGGCCGATGCCTTTAGTAGCTGTCTTATTGCGAGATAACACATCTATTGTATAAATAGCGGCTTGTTTTATTTCTTCTTTCTCTTCGCCATGGAAATTTTTTATGGATCTATCAAAGGAAGGCTTGAACTCAAACCTCATAAAGACTCTATATGCTTTTTACCCTCTTTACCGGTTTTATATACACCTTTAGAAGAGGCTATTTTTTCAATCTTCTGCCATTCCCTGGCAGTATAGGGCGAGTCAATTGTAACCCGGCAGGGCATTAAGATTACTCCTTCTTTACTTAACCCGAAAGCTATCGAAGCCCCTTCTTTAAGATTAAGTATCTTCCTTACCTGATTAGGTATAGTAACCTGGCCTTTTGATGTAATCTTTGCTGTGTGTATTATAGTCATATAAATCCTCCTTTATCCTTACTTCCTTACATTCTTACTTCTATTACAATAATACCTTACCTTTAAGCTTTTGTCAAGGGTATCACAATTTGCGATACCCCTAGCTTGAAGTCGCGAATGGCATAATAAGCCTAAGGCGACAAAAGTGACAGTGTCATAAATGTCGCTTTAGCCTTGGATGGGAAAAATGGCTGGGGTGAAATAGGGTGTACCAAAATAGGACGGCGATATCTAATACTCTGTCCTATCCCGACTTAAAACCTATCTGTGGTTTGGGTTTAATTGGCGGAGGGGCCATAAGCTTACGAATCGCCTCGAATATCGCCTGGATATTTTCATCATGCTTCCCTATTTTGTGCTCAAGTACAGCCAATTTATAAGCAAGGTCTTTATTTATGGACATAATCTGTCTTAATTTTACAAATGTCCGCATTATAGCTATATTTGCTTGAACTGCCCGTTCACTATTCAATACACTGGAAAGCATTGCAACTCCTTCTTGTGTAAAAACAAACGGCAAATGTCCTCCGAGGTACTTTTTATGTGGTATCACATTTTGTGATACCAGCCATTTTGCTTCAGAATCATCAAGCACAAATGCAAAATCTTCAGGAAATCTACCGATGTTTCTTTTGACTGCCTGATTTAATGCCCTTGTTTCTATCCCATAAAGTTCTGCGAGATGCATACCAAGCATCACTTTTTCTCCACGGATCATAAATATCTTTCTTTCAACCACTTCTACTGGAATAAGTTTATCTTCCATGTATACACCTCCCTTTACTATATAAGACACATTTGGAGGGTGGTTTTCTTTCAATTATTTTTAGAATTTTAATGGTAAGTTTACATTGTGACATTGTCGGAATGTAAACTTAGGAAACCGCGAATGACCTAATAAGCCGAAGGCGACAAAAGTGACAGTGTCATAAATGTCGCATTAGAATGGCGCGGGATGAAATAGGGTGTACCGAAATAGGACGGTAATTATTTACCACTAACTAGGTTAGAAATTATTAGTGTCCAAATAGTAGCTATTTGCCTTGCTATAATTTTACCCTATATCCAGCTGCCTTTAACTCTCGCATAATCTTAAGCTCGACTTCTTCGACAGTATTCTCGAATCGTATATACACAAGTCCTTCTAAATCTGAAGGAAGCTTAACATCTCCTGTATAAAGACAACATGCCCTGTTTCGTCCTAATTTCCCAATAAATAATCCGAATTCAAATACAACATTCTGCCTGGCTCTCCCCTCTTCTTGCACAATTTCATTAACAGAAGGACCTGACCCAATTACAGTATCATCCGGTGTAAGTAAGATAAACGCAAAACCCACATTAGAGTGCTTTTCAAGTTTTTCAATAAGCGTCATTCCTTGATTCGCTTGTTCATGAAGAATAATAGGTTCAAATCCTAAATTGTGTAGTATTAGTGCAAGCTCTTTTTTTGCCTGTTCATTATGACCATGCACTATAAAAATTTGGTTAGAAAACTTCGTTTCATTAAGACCTTCTCCTTTTTTACTTATTTTATAGCCTGGAGGACCTTTTATTAAGTCATCGGTTATATCTCTGCCCCTAGCCGCCACTTCCCACTCATCAGAAGGCCCCCCTATCACTGCTACACTGCTTTGACGCCTTTCTTCTTCAATTATGGGCAATATTTGACTCGAATTCTTTTCGCTTTCTGATACTCTTATTCTTTCTATGTCGTTAGACATAATAGTCTTTCCATTAATAGTAATAGGAGCTCCCTTCTCATAAGGAATTATAAATTGTGACAATAATACTTTTTTTGAAAGATCAACTTTAACCTCGTCATCCCTTCTGTTAGATTTTTGAGTAATTCTAATATGATAATACATTATTTTATCTCCTTAGACCTTTCATTCGGGATTTAACCCTCAATCATCAGATATGCAATCTGATGTCCTTTATCCAAAACTACTAAAATATTATACAGCGGATAGGGGGCAAGTGCAAGTATAGAGCCGCGGAAGAGGCGAGTGAGCGAATTGAAAATTTAGCCTTTTATGAGCATTTTGGCGGTTTATATGTCCCCTTTTAGGAGACCAAAAGGCTCAAAACTGTCCGAGCCCGGCACCCTGTTTGTGCCGGGTAAGTTTTTTGAGCCCCGCCAAAACGCAAAAGAAAAGGCGGCCCGTAAACCTACTCCACCTCCGAGGAGGCCTACGGCCACCTCGGAGGTGTAAAATGCTAAGGGCAAATTTTTACCTGAGTGAACAAGCCGCTTCCGCGGCAAGGCAAAAAACAAGCCGCAGGGAAGATTGATGTCTCCCCTGCGGCTGTTACTTCTCGACTCTCCGCCTACGGCGAATCGCTCGAAGAATATTAAGTTTTATACTACGCCGTGGGCGAGCATGGCATCCGCGACTTTCACGAAGCCGGCTATGTTGGCGCCGTTGACGTAATTTACATATTTACTGTTCGGATCTTTTCCGTATTTAACGCAAGACTCGTGGATATTAATCATTATCTGGAGAAGCCTCTCGTCCACT
>JBAZFB010000038.1 GCA_041653595.1 Candidatus Omnitrophota bacterium
GATGCTCGGCATGGCATCTGCGGATGCCAAGAAACGGGCCGAACGGATCGCCTCGGCGTCCGGCAACAGGGTCGGCAGGATACGCTCGGCGGATATGGGCGTCTTCCAGATAACGCCGGTCAATTCGACCGAGGTCTCGGACTGGGGCAGCAACGATACCTCGTCACTCGAGAAGAAGGTCTTCGCGGTCGTGCATGCGGATTTTGCGATAACGGAGTAAGCCAGGGCGAATTAAGGTGACAGTATACTTAATTAGCTAATTAAAGTTTGAGGAGCCAAAATGGCACCTCAAATCCAAGGTCACAAATTGTGACCTTGAAAATAGTTGAAAGAAAATCCCTCCTTTTAGCGTCTATTTAGCTAAAGGAGGGATTTTTTATGGGCAACTTAGTAGAGCAAGAAGTGGTTCAGCAGAAGATCTATTTTATTAGGGGAAAGAAGGTGATTTTGGATAGGGATTTGGCTGTTTTATACGGGGTTGAAACTAAAGCGTTGATTCAGGCGGTCAAAAGGAACAAAGAAAGGTTTCCAAGCGATTTTATGTATCAGCTTACAAATAAAGAGGTTGCAATCTTGAGGTCACAATTTGTGACCTCAAGATGGGGCGGTACAAGGTATTCTGTGCGTGCTTTTACAGAGCAAGGCGTAGCCATGATGTCGAGTGTCCTAAAGAGCAAGAAGGCCATTCAGGTAAACATTGCCATTATGCGAGTTTTTGTCAAATTAAGGGAGATCCTATCTATCCATAAAGAGTTGGCCCATAAATTAACTGAATTAGAGAGAAAACTTGGTAAGCACGATGAAGAAATAATAATGATTTTTCAGGCAATAAAAGAACTCATGACTCCGCCAGAAGGAAGCCCGAAAAGGAAGATAGGATTTCGCCCTTGATGTACGTCAAAAAGTGGTAAAATAGCAAAACATGGGCGTATATGTATACTGCATAAGAGAAGATCATGCTTATAAAACCGCAATAAAGGGCCGTGAGTTCGAGAACGCATGGTTCAAGGATGCTTTGGCTGGATATGGTGGCATATCAGGTAAAAAGGAGAAGAAATGAATATCGGGAAATTATCCATCAGTTTGATCGGGATCTTATTATTTGCGGCTTGCTGCGTTTACGCGGAAGATGAATATTCAGATACCCCTAACGATAATCCGGAAACTGCAGATACCCCGGTAATAGAGAATAAAGACAATGAGGATATCGGCAAATCAGGCGACAATACGCTCCCGCCGGAACCGACTACTGAACCCGTGGGAAAACATATCGACTCGCCCCTCGAGGAAAGTGTCAACAACCCTGACGGCCCGGAGGGAGGCAGCGTAAGCACTGAGAGCGTAAATAATCCCGGGGATAAAGAATGAACATCAATAAGATCATAGCAAAAGAAGGGCTGATAATCATTGGGTTGGCTCTCATATTATACGCCATCCTGCATTTCCTACCCGAAATGCCCGTTATATTCCCGAAATATAAATTGGAATTCCTTAACGGGGAAACGTACACTATAAAGATACATCCGGAGATCCGCAACGGCTTAAATTCTAACGAGATAATCGAGGCGACCCTCAACCCGCCGCCGAAAGTCATCGAAGCGCGTATAAAGGAATTCACCGAATCGGCGCATATCAAATCCAAATTGAAATCGTTATCTTACGTAAATTCCGCGTCAGTCCGTTTCTATAGGTTCTTCTTTTCATTTTTCGGCAAATTTTTTGTTTTAAAAGTACTCATCGTTTATTTGGTCTTATTGCTCATCCGGTTTGTCGTGTGGGCTGTAAGGACATTAAGGAAAAAATGACCGATGCGTAAATACCTGGTCCTGTTATGCTGTTGCGCGATCCTCTCGGGCTGCGCGGCCCTTCCCATCAAAAAGGGCCCGTCCTACTCCCTCGATGACATTTATAAGCGCTTGAACTATAAAGTAGAAGCCGGATACAGGGTCGTTAATATCTTCTACGCGACAAGCCGGGAAGTCGATTATGCCGCAAAACCTTCCCCGGTCTTCAAGGCCAAGATGGCCGGCGAGACGACATATGGCATACTTGATATCAGGATGGACCCGAGGGTAAGGATAGGAACGATGCTGCCGGACCAGCTTAAGAAGAACGGTATAATAGAGTTGGAGACGACAACGAGGCTGGCCCCGGACGTTTTCACGAAAGAGTTGTCCGACGCAGTGCAAACATCTCCGCATAAGTCCCTGCTCGTGCTCGTCTTCGGCTATAAGGACGGATTTGAGGCCACGGCGATGAAGGCCGCCTATTTCGCGTACCTGTTGGATGTCAATACGCCTGTTTTATTGTTCGATTGGCCAGGTGACCAATCGGTCAGCATCTGGGGCTATGAAAAAGCGCAATCCCTGGCCAGCGCCTCCGGGCCGTATCTGGCGGATGTACTGGTGAAGGTCGTCCGCGAGGTCAAACCGAAAAAACTCTGGATAGAGGCGTCGAGCCTCGGCTGCCAGGTGGTCTGCGACGCTTTTGACACGCTCTACACTCATCCCGATTTTGCCGATGCGGATATCGAGATAGACCAGGTCATACTTGCGGCCCCTGACATCAGCCGCAACAAATTCGATGAAAAGTTCAAAAATGAGTTTACGGCCATATCGAAGAAATTGACCGCATACGTCTCATCCGACGATAACGCCTTGCTGATGAGCGGGATAATCGACGGGGAGAAGAAGCTCGGGCGAGAAAAACTGAGGGTGACGGAGCCGGAGCAGCTCGAAGAGGCGAGGGGGGTGCTTTATTTGAAATCCCTCGACCCTGAGCGTTTCATGACGATCGACGTGACCGCGATAAATAACTCGAGTTTCAAGCACGGCTATTACCTGGAATGCCCGGAATTTTATGACGATTTTTATATGCGCATTTTTGACACGCAGCCGAACATTAACAGGCATCTCTACCTTTTGAAATACAGCAACGGCGCGGATTATTGGGTCATGCAGGGCTCGAAATAGTTAAAAGTAAACACGAGCGGCATATTACTACTTAACGAGGGGTAAAATGAAGGATACCCTTTTAGGAATAAAGGTGATCGGCTGGCTATGCGTAATATCGAGTATCTTTGCCGGCTTAGCCATATTCTGGCAGGAAGACTACGCGCTCTTAGGCATTACATTTCTATTGAACCTTATTATAGGCGTAAATTTATTAAGGAGGAAAGAGGCCGCAAGGAAATTCATGGTATTCCTTACAGCTCTTTCTATCGCAGCTGCTTTAATAGCCGCGATCCTTCTCCCGAATTTAATTTTAGATAAGGCGGAAAAATATCGCCAAAAAATGCATAGATACAAAGAGATCAGCGCAAAAATGTCCGAATTGCAGAAAGAGAAACCCGTAAATGAATATGAATTAGTGCCCCTGACAATAGAAGCAAAAGGCCTCAAAATATTCTTAGATAAGTATCCTGAATATGAAAAAACCATGGGTAAAATATATAAAAATACTTTTGAACTGAATATGGCTAATATAATAGGACTGGCATATATGATGTTCATTGTTTATTATTTGACGCGTCCTTATGTTAAAGAAAAATTCAAAGAGCATAACCCTGATGACTAAATCAAAATTTGTAATCGTATTAACAACCAACGACCACACCTCGATGGCTATGGCGAAATCATTGCTTCAGAGCGCGGGAATAGAATATTATGTTAAGGGCGAGATCCTGGAAGAGCCGGAGAAATAGCGGGGCATGGATATCATAACCCAAAAATTCAATGAGTGGACCGCGGGGAAGGGGCCGAAAGAGGCGCGCATCTCGGTCTATGAGCATATCCGCGACATCCCGTATGCCATCATTCCCGAACTAAGAGATCCGGTCGCCGGGCCACCCGGCCTGATCGAGCAGGGCAGGGGCTCATGCCAGCCGAAGCATTATCTTATGGCCGGGCTATTCGGAAAATTAAATATTCCCGTTAGGTTCGTGACGTATGTTTTCAGGTGGGGCGATTCCGAAATAAAATATCCCGCCGATCTAAAGGGCCTGTTAAGCCGGATGCCTGTGAGTTATCACCTCGCCTGCAAGGCGAATATCAACAACAAATGGGCGCTGGTAGACGCGACTTATGACCTGCCGCTTAAAAAAGCGGGATTTCCGGTCAATGAAAAATGGGACGGCGAGAGCGACACGGTAAATGCCGTCAATTCGATCCAGGAGATCATCCATGAGTCCGCAGAGGACCGGTTAAAATTTGAGACCGAATGCCGCGGCCGCTACACCGGCGACGAAAAAGCCGCCTACGCGCAATTCATCGATAAATTAAACGGATGGCTTGAAACGTTAAGGAGAAATAAATGAAGAAGTATGTCCTGCGCGCGACCGTCGTATGTTGTATACTTTTATTTGCGGGAACGACCGCTGCGATATCGCCGGTAGAGACGGCGCATTTCAGGGTCGTCGATAACGGGAAGGGTGTCACCTCGGATGATCTTAAGGAGACAGGCGATAAAGCCGAGAGCCTGTATAATGAGGTCACGGATCTGCTTGGCACCGGATACACCAGCTCCGGGAAGATAGAGATCAGGGTATATGTTACGCCGGAGAAAGGCAGGGCCTTGAATTCGGCTGCGAGCGGGTCGTCGTTGTACCTTACGCTCGGAAGGATCGACGAGGGAATACTCAGGCAGGGGATCGCCCATATTGTTATTTCCAAGCCGCTGGGATCCGCGCCGCGGTGGTTTTCCAGGGGCCTGGAGTTGTACGCAGCATATGGGGATATGCGGGGGAGGCACAGGGGCCTTCCGCCTTTTGATAATTTTACATTTGCCCGGCTCGAGCAGGCATTCCAGACAGCCAAGAGACAAGACGCATCCTATTACTCGTGGGCTGTCATTTCATATGTGATGGATACTTACGGCAAGGATAAACTCAAGACTATTTATAAACAGAGCGGCGCTTTCAGCGATAAATTCTCGAAAGCCTTCGGCGTCGACCTGAAATCGCTCGAAAAGAAGTCCGGTGAAATATTTTTGGCATATAAATAATTATGGTGACAGCATACTTAATTATTACAGAGGAGACCACATGAAAAGAGCCGTTAGTGTCGTCGTTTTTTCGTTATTATTCTTGTCCACTTTTATTATTCCCGCCTATTGCGCCGAAACGCCTGCCCCCGCGCCGGTCATCAAGGCCGTCACCGCGTCGTCCGAAGTAGATAACAACAGGCCGGAGAAGGTGGTAGACGGTAAACCTTTGATGCGCTGGGAATCGGAATGGAAAGATAACCAGTGGATACAGGTGGAATTTGAGCAACCCGTCGACCTGTACGGTATGGAGATAAAATGGGAGACAGCCGCGGCATACCGCTATAAGGTCCTGGGTTCGGCCGACGGCGCCGCGTGGCAGGCCCTCGCCGAGATAAACGACGGAAACGAAGGCGAGGACATAAGAATAAATTTCAAAGAGAAGACGTCGTGCAAATTCGTAAAAATAGACTGCATCGAGAAGACGACGGCATGGGGGTTCTCCATATGGGAGATAGGATTCAAGACAGACGGGCCTTATAAGGACATTCCAAAAAGGATGTCGATACCGAAGGGAAAGGCCTTCTTTACCGTCAAGCAGGAGAAAGGCAAATACTGGTTGTTCGGGCCGGGCGGG
>JBAZFB010000039.1 GCA_041653595.1 Candidatus Omnitrophota bacterium
AGGACCTTTGATCGCGCGCGCTGAGTCAACCGCCTGCCTTTCATGGCCTTAGTAACCATTTTATGCGTGAGCTGCTCGTCTGAATGAGCGACAAGATCATGCGGCTTGAGTTCATTCATAGCCATGATCTCTGAGATCGGCTGTTCGCCAAGATTTCTATCTATATCAGCATTCATGGTTTCCTTTAACTATCTCTAATTATACCATAAACCTTAAGGCGACAAAACTGTCATTGTAAGAAGCGCGACCTTGGCTATTATTTATTATTTTTTAATAATTTCTACCAATTCTCTTGTTTCATTAGTAATAGTGCCGTGATGGCGGTATTCGTATTTAACAATGCCCACGCCCGGATAATACCATTCCGCGGTAGTATCAGGGCATGTATCATAGACTATTTTGAAACAATCTTTAAAAGTACCGGCGGGAACAGCTACATTTTCTATTTTTTCAACATACCAGCAGTACATATTGTCATTCCGCGGTAGACCGGCTTCCTCACCCCACTTTAATCCTACCTTCAGGGGGAAACCATACCTGAGGCCATTCTCTTTTGATAAAACTTTTTCTTTATGGGTAGTATTTCTTTTGCCGACTTTTACTTTTGCCTTGGCATATTTATCGTAAATTTCATAAAATCCTATATAGCCCCTTATAGGCTTATGCTTTATCTCAAAGTCATATACCAGGCCCTGATCCACCAGCTCTTCATGATATACCAGCATATCACCTTTATCTAATGGGAATTGACTTGTTGAAAACGCGGAAATATTAATGCAGAAAATAAACGTTACGGCAAGAACTACCAGGATTACAAGCGGGACTTTGACTAATTTCACGATCGCCATACAGCCTCCTTTGTTTTACTGCGGGTTTAAACAAAGAAGGTTTTAATTATTTTAGAGTCACAGTGAACCCCTTCTAACATACGACTTGAAGGCCTTTGAAATACAAAAACCTTCACAAGAATAACTCTCATGAAGGTTTTACTTTTTTAATGTCCGGGATTTACCCCTTCTTAACTCGGGACCGCTATTTAATTGTAAATAGAGTATAACATACTTTTTAATTTAATCAAGTGAGGGCTAGAAAGGACGGCTATTATTTTTTTCATTCCGTCTTGCAATCGCATTTTTTGCTTTTCAATATCCTGATCTGCTCCTCCGGAGAATTTATATACTTATCCTGCCTGTGTTTTCCTATAGCTAGATTTTTAGAAAGAGGTGACTTGTGCAAATACCCTCTTTTCCGCATCTCTTCCATAAGGTTTTTGTGGCGGATATAAAGCGCCCTGAGCTTACCTTTCCATCTCAGTGTTTCAGGATGCCTGGAATAACCTTTTTTATTCTTCGTCAGGACAGTCCATATAGCATGCAGCTCTCTATGCTCGCCGAGCAAATGGTTCCTGCATAATTTTTTAGGCGCAATGTCCCATATCCTCATGATTGATCAATTATACCATAGACCTCAAGGTGACAAAACTGTCATTGCAAGAAGTGTAACCTAGCAAATATTTTATATTATTATATAGCGTAGGGTGTACCTAAATAGGACGGCTATTATTCTTCGGACGGCTATTATTCTTTCTTAAAAAATCGCCTATTATCGATAAACCAATCCTTCTTGAGGCGACATGAAAAGCCTTTTTCTTATAATGACTTTTGCTCTTTTCAGGGCTTTTTCTTTCCTTTGCTTTAACTGTTCATTATATTCTTTTAGATCAAATATTATTTTTGCTGCAAATGCCTTAGCAAATTCTACAGGCACGGCATTGCCTACCATTTTATAACCATCGGCGATATCAGTGTATTTAAAAAGAAACTTATCTGGAAAAGTTTGAATCCGAGCGCATTCCCTAACAGAAAGCCTCCTATATAAATCTTCTTTGCCACGGACAAATATCCTTTTATTTTGCCTGATAAATTTCATTTTGGGAGCCTTGGGATGGATCGGCGCATGCCTGCCGCCAGCCTGTATAGTGAAAGACTGCTCATCCCAACTCCTTACCCTATTCCTAGACATGTATATCGTAGAAAAACTGCCAGTCATATATTCATGATTTGAAATTTTAAGCTTATCGCCGTTTGTCTTATTAAATATTTTAGCAGGCTTAGGCTCAGGTAAACCCCCAATAGCATCCTTCAATGTTAATAATTTACCGGACCCTTCCGGGAACTCATAAGTTTTGCCCATATTTTTATGGTACCCAACTATAATTACCCTTTCTCTATCCTGCGGAACACCATAAAATTTTGCATTAAGCAGTTTCCAGGATATGTTATAACCTGCGGATGAAAATTCGGATAGGATCTTTTTAAAGGCTTTCTTGTGGATATCTGCCAGTATACCGGAAACATTTTCGGCAAGGAAAAATAAGGGCTGTTTATCTTTTAATACCCTTATATATTCAAAAAATAACTGCCCCCTATGGTCTTTAATGCCACGGCATGCGCCTGCTTCGCTCCAGCTTTGACAAGGAGGGCCTCCAATAATACCATCTGTAAAAGGAATTTCAGTAGAAGGGATATCAACGATACTTCTTTTATCTAAACAGACCTCTGGAAAATTATGAGAAAAGGTATCCCAAATCGCCTCATCAAATTCATTTGCCCATGCTATTTCAAACCCGGATTTTTCAAACCCCAGGTCCAAACCGCCGCAACCAGAAAAAAGCGATACAACTTTTATTTTTCCACTACCATTTTGATTTTCTTTATACACTTTGGCGTATCCTTAATTATTTGTTGCTGCCAAAACCTGACTACCTTCCAGCCATCTTTATATAATTCTTTGCTATTATTTTTATCCCTTACGATATTCTTTTCAATCTTAGGTATCCAATATGCCCTATTGGCTTTTATCTTCTTCCTTTTCTCTTCCCAATTATAGCCGTGCCAAAATTCTCCGTCTATAAATACGGCGACTTTTTTACTAGTTATCGCAATATCCGGGCTGCCAGGAAGTTTGCGATAATTAGTTTTAAATCTAATGCCTTCTTTGCGAAGCGCTTTTTGAAATAAAACCTCGGGGGTTGTTTTTACGCTTTTTATTTTCCGCATTAAATCCGATCTTTTCGCGGAAGTTTTAAATTTATACAACATATTATATCCTGCTATATTACTAAGTGCAATATTATACTTATGTCTTTATTTTTTTAATTATTATCTCTTGAACATCGGGCAAATCAATAGCTTGAGTATCAAATTTAAGGCTACGCCCTAAACGCGAAGATGCATTATGCAATCTCATCGCTATCTTACAGCCATTAGAAAAATCCAGATCAACATAGCTTTTATCTCTCAGCCGAACATCTACTTTTTTAGGAATCTTAATATGTGTAAAATCTAATATTGTTATCTCATGATTTCTATCTATTATCTTATAGAACCCTACCGACCCTATAAGAAAATTAAATAATGCTTCAGTATTACGCGGCGATATACATGATTTTTTAATTGTTTCTGCAACCAAACTGCATACTGGAAAATAAATATTATCGTTTATATATTCTTCATTAATAGTTAATAGCTCGCTAAAAAGAGATGCTCCTGGTAGATCTCTTTTGCTTTTAATTAGAAAGTTATCTACTATTTTTTTATATTCTTTACGGAATCCTATATCCTCTTGACAATCTTTAGCATAACCACACCGCATAACAGTAGTAGGTGGACGCTGGTGCTTAAGAGCCGAGTGGTTATGTTTTATAGAAAGATTAACTCCTTGATCCTTCCAACTAATACGAATATCAGTTACATCGCCTTTTTTAGCCGAATTATCACTTAATCTATCGATTAAGACTTCCTTTTCTTTAATTATGCTTAAAAGCCAATTATGTATAATAGAGGCAGCTTTTATATAGCTTTCCTTCAACTTGTCTGATAATTTTAAATATTTCTGTTTGTCTCTTCCTTGAGCTACTTTTGCTTGATCTGTTAAAGTAACTTTAAAATTGGAGTTTCCGCTGCATAAAAAATCTATAATTTTATATTCCAGAGCCCTGCCATTACGATCAGAAACATTTTCTTTAGGCATGTTTTAATCTCCTTAAAATAATTTTTTCACATCTGTATTTAAAGCTTCAGCTATCTTTTTTAAGTTTTGCAAACCTATATTTTTCTCTCCTCTCTCAATCTGGCCTATATATGCCCTATGGAGATCTGCTTCAAAAGCAAGCTGTTCTTGAGACCAGCCTTTTCTTTTACGGAACAGCTTTATATTATTGCCCACTTTCTTATTAATCTCTGCCATTTTCTCCTCCTGTATGTGTATGTACTATATAATAATATGCTACCTATAAGTAGTCTACTACCTATAGGTAGCATATAATTTAGGAGGCACATCATGAGCCCATATTGCAGATTTTGTTATAGGCAGTTGGTGGCTGAAGCAGTAATTACGGGCATTGCATTGATAGTTAAGGGAATTTGGAGGGTTGTGGGGAGGCTATTTTGAACCACATCCACCCCAGAGGAGCCCACGGGGCACCTCTGGGGTGTCTTGTTATTTAAATATTATGTTAGCTATAAATCCAAATATAAGAACCTGCGGGACGGTGATGATGGGGAGAAATATCGCCACGCGTTTGCCGACGTTGAGCCAGAGAAGGCCGATCTCGGTGTAGTCTGTGACTACGCCTGCCATGAGGAATATAAAGGCATTGCCTACTGCCCCTGTCTGGCGAAAAATCTCAAAGGCAAGAGGAGCGGTGCCCTCAGAACATACCTCTATTATAGTGGCGAGGCCTAACGTAGCGAGCATGCCGAGGAATGTAGGGCCCATGTAGTGGTGGAATATATGGGAAGGCATATAGGCGGCTATAAGGCTTGCCAAGCCCATACCTATAAGTATCCACCATAAAACCATATTCATAAGCATTCGCATACCTTTATATACGCCTTTCAGGTCTAGTAATAATTGATTTCCGGAAAATTTATAAGCTGAGGCTTTTTTCCTGAAATCAGCTATGATAGAAAAATCTTTATCAAGCTGTATAGTATTTTTATTGGTTTCGATAATGCCTTTTGATTCAAGAATCTGATAAATAAGACCCGTAGTGATCGCTATGATAAGAGCTGAGAATATAATATATAATGCCTTCGCGAGGCCGAAGAACGCTATGAGCATGAGAGTAATAGGCAGATTTGCCCAGGGGCTAGCGAGAAGAAACGCCACGACAGCGGGATTTGACGCGCCTTTTTTATGGATCGCTATGGAAAGAGCGAGGATACCGTGGCTGCAGGCGCTCATGAGGAATCCCAATAAGCCCGCGTAAAGAATGGTGCGTTTGCGGGGTTTAGCGAGGATATGGGAGATGTATTCCCTGGGCACAAAATGGTCTATGATGCCGCCGAGGATAAAGCCCAGAAGCAGTGCCCACCAGATCTTATTGAGATACATTAAAAGATT
>JBAZFB010000040.1 GCA_041653595.1 Candidatus Omnitrophota bacterium
TTGCCAGCCTCTTCATTTCCCAAACCCCCTTTCGAGATTACGGTCGAATCGCGCCCGGGTCTTTCTATTCGTAATATATGTCGTCGAGGTAGATCGTGAAACCGTTGGGATTCGACGCGGCGTTAGCGACCCAGCAGAAACCGCCGGAGATCGATCCGAGGTCTTTGCCGGCCAGGTCTATCGTATACTCTTTCCATTCGGGCGTGAGTTTCACATCGGATATGCCCGCGGAATCGGAATCGCCGTATTCACCCGTGATGCCTCCGATCTTGAACTCCGCTATCTTCTCGCCGCCCTTCTCGCCCCTCGCCCAGAAGACGAGCTTCTTTGCGCCTTTAAGATCGATGCCTCCCGGCTGCGTGCCCCAGTTATTGGCGGGATTCTGCCAATATACCCCGGCCCAGCCCGCGCCCTGTTTCTGCTCGCCCGTGTAGCTTATCTTTACGCAGGTCGTCCCGGAATGCGGATTATCTTTGCTGCCGGCATCGACCTTAATATCCCCGTAATCACCCATCCATCCGGAAGGCGTATAATGATTATCCTTGGCCATCTTATCGGTATATACATTGAATTTCTTGAACTCCGCGTAGGATACCGCGGCGGCGGCAAGGATGCCGAGGGCCGCCATTAAAACAACGAGCTTCTTCATCTGGTCAAACCTCCTTTTTATTACGGATAAAATTAGACCAAAGCTCCGGCGCTCCCTTTATCGGGAAGCGCCGGTCATCTACGTTTTTAACAAATTCATATTATACTAGGTAAAAGAGCTCCCGTCTACTCGTAATAAATATCATCGAAGTAGATCGTGAAACCTGACGGGTTATCGGCAGCGCTTGCCGCCCAGCAGAAACCGCCGGAGATGTACGTCAGGTCCTTGCCGGTCAGGTCTATCGTATACTCTTTCCATTCGGGAGTAAGAGTGATAGGCCCGATCGAGACGGAATCCGAATCGGCGTATTCACCCGTAATGCCGCCTACTTTGACTTCCGCCAAGGTGCCGATCTGGGTCTTTGAGAGCATCTCTCCGCCTTTTTCGCCCCTCGCCCAGAAGACGAGCTTCTTGGCGCCGGTAAGGTCATAACCGCCGGGTTTGGTCCCCCAGTTATTGGCCGGGTTCTGCCAGAAGATGCCCGCCCAGCCGGCGCCCTGTTTCTGCTCGCCGGTGTAGACGATCTTAATGCAGTTGGTCCCGGAGTGAGGATTATCCTTCCAACCGGTATCAAGTTTTATATCGCCGTAATCGCCCATCCAACCCGAAGGTATGTAATGGTTATCGCGGGCCGAGCGGTCGGTGTAGACATTAAACCTCTTGAACCCGCCGGTAGCCGCATCGGCGGCGATGGATACGCCGGCGACGCATACGGCCAGCGCCAATACCACCAACAGAATTACTGATCTCTTCATCTCCTTAACCCCCCTTTCGTTATTTTGTCCAGTTTCCCTTGTACCAGGAATAAGCCTTCTTTAGCTGTCTTAAGAACGGACTGTCCGAACCGTTCCCCTGGCTTGTTACTCCCAAATATTCTTCATGCAGCCACCCGTCCGGGAAAGGCCCGCGGAAATTACCCGGGGTCTTTGCCTTTGCCTTGTAATCCCAACCCTCCGGCTCCTGTTTAGCGGGATCAAGCTGCGGCGGAGGCCCCCCCTTCCACCACTCGTCTACCCATTCGAAACAGACTCCGCCGAGGGCGTTTCCGAAACCCGAACCCGCCATATTACAGGCGATGTCCTCCCAATTGCCTTTATGATATTCCGCCTGCAGTTCTTCCCCTTTTTCCGGGCTGTCCTTTAAATAGGAAGGAGAGCCGTATTCGGTTATGATAGAGGGCCTGCCGGTAAAATCCTTTACGTCCTCCCAATAAGTCCTCCCGAATCCGTTCGGGCCGCGGTAAACATTCGCTCCGAATACGTCCACGTCCGGGCAATACTTGGCGAAATAATCAAGATATACCGTCTCGCCGTTGCAGATGGCGACCGGGTGGCTGGGGTCTATCGATTTTATCATCTTCGCGACTTCGTTGACGAAGGCGTAATACGCGTCCGGCTGGAGCTTGGCGCGGCATCCCATCCCCGGCTCGACTTCCGGCACGCCGGGATAGCCGTAATTGTTCTCGTTGCCGAGCACCCACATGAGGATATAAGGCTCGTCCTTATATTCCTCCACGACCTCCCTGACGCTCGCCATCATCTTCTTCTTATGCTCTTCGTTGGTGTAATCCGTGCCCGAATACCAATCGGCGCCGGAACCGGTGGCATACATCCCGAGGAAATCTCCCATGAGATACATGAATCCGTACTTCTCATAGCCGTCCTTGAGGAGTTCTTTATTGGTGGAATGGTGGTAAAGGCGGATCGTATTGACCCCCATATCCTTCATCAGCTGGAAATCGCCGACAGAAGGCTCGTCCGGGTCCTGCTTGTTGTTATTGTTCTTGTCGACGTAGGCGTCATACGGGCCGTCGATCTTGCCGTTCTTGTTGTAATCCGCGGTCATCCAGTCGGTCTGGACGTTCAAGGTCCCGTTATCCGGGGAGAGCCCGACCTTGTTGGGGGAATAGGCGATCGCCTTCATAGGGAAAGGCTTGCCGTCGACCAGGAGCTGCCAGTGGCCATTCTCGTATTTGACGAGTTTGACGTGCGCGCCGCCCGCGGTCTTGATGATCTTGAGTTTTGTGAGGTCTGTCTTGGGGGGTATAACTTCTCCGGGTTTTACTTTTACGAGCTTTCCGGGATTTATGATAAATTTATCGTTGGATACGTCGTTGTCGAAGGAATTTTCCACCGTTATCTTCGCGTCTACCAGTTTAATGCCCAGCTCCGGGTGGTCCTGATAAGGTATTCGAGGTCGTTTAACGCCATCTTCGAGGTATAGAGCGGGGTATGCCAATACGTCCAGCCTATCGACCTCGGGTAATTCACCAGGACGGCGTAATGCGCCTTTATCGCCTGGAGCGTGTGGCCGGACCTGGCGAGGGCGGCAGCCGTGTAATACTGCTTTACGCCCGATTCTTCGCTCGCGGTCGCCCATTTGTAAAAGGCCAGCATCTGGTCCTCGTTGTTGACGAATTCCCAATGCTTTCCTATGAGCTTCCCGCTCGCCTGCGCTTCCCTGTATGCGGGGTCTTTGGTTATGCTAGTGCTTGGATATATGCCTTCCCCTACCGCTGCGGCAAGCCCTTTCCTGTCTTTGATCTCGTACTTGTAATTGTCGGTACCAAGGCCTTTGAACTCGCCGTATTTGGCGTAATCGACGACTTCTTCTGTCCCGGGGTCAAAAAGCGGCGCAACCTGTTCGCCGGCAGAAAAAGCAGGTCCTGCATAGGCCATGGACAACGCCGCAAAGAAACCGCAAAGAAGAATTACTTTAAAACGCATACAAGCCCTCCTCCTACGTACATTTTGAATTTTCCTACAGGGGACTTTTTAAAACAGGTATGTAAGGTACTGTTAATAAGTAGGTTGTTTAAATATTGCCATATAAACAGGGTTTTGTCAAGATTATTTTTCACGTTTCGAACCGTACTTAGTAAAACGGGCCCCGTGGTTCCGGGGCCCGCAAGATTCTTTCTTCTGACTACAAGATTTTACTTTTCGCCGGAATAAACAAATTCAGGCTTTACAATCGGTTCATAACCTTCGGGGATCGGGAACGGGAACGTCAACGCTTCGTAGATACCCGCGCCGGTGCGGACCAGGCCTAAGCCTAATCCTTTTATCGTCCCGACTGTCAGCCCGGTGAATACGTTATTGGCCTTGCTTTCATCGACTATCCCCTTCGGGATCTCGAGCCAGCCAGTGAGGGTATTCACTATTCCGCGGCCCAGCTTATTTAAGGCGCCCGCGGCATATGAAGGCGAGCTTACGGACAAAAGACCTATCACTACCAATACCAAGATTGTGGTCGTTAACAGTCTGCTCTTCATAAATTTCCCCCTTTCTTTTGTTATAAGTATACTCAACCCAAAAACCTTTGTCAAGGAAATTTCCTCCCGCATGGCCTGCGCCGGCCTAGACCGCCTCCACTTTCTCTATTTCAGGCACGGCTTCTTTTATCGCGCGCTGGACGCCCATCTGGAGCGTCATCTGCGACATCGGGCAACAGCCGCATGCGCCGGTCAGTTTTACTTTGACGACTTTCCCGACGACATCGACAAGCTCGATATCGCCCCCGTCGGCTTGCAGCATCGGGCGTATCTTGTTTAAAGCTTCCTGGACCTTTGGTTTCAGATCGGCCATTCCAGTTCCTCCTTTTTTATATTTTAGGGAACAATTCCTCGAGCTGCTTATAATAACCGCCTATGGACTGGAAAGCGCCCCAGAATATGATAGTCAGCGCCGCGCTGACCGCCAAAGCTATAAGCGTTATATTCATCTTCTTCGCCCTGCTGTAAGTCGGGTTGAACCATACTATCGGGAGCGCGAACGGCCCGATGCAGAGGAAGGCTATCACGAAGGAGTAGGTCTTGAAATACCATTTCTGCTTCTGCTTATCGAGGAACTCGCCGCAATGTTTGCACTTTATCGCCTCGTCCTGTATCTCTTCCGCGCAATACGGGCATTTCTTCATTTCAGCCTTTCCCCTTTTTGCTGTATTGGCAACCGCAATAGTCCTGCCTGTATAGGCCCGCCTCTTTTGACATCTGCGCGGACCTCTTGAAACCGTCGTTCTTCTTGAAGTCGGCGCCGTAGAACTTCAGCATATACATATCCGCGATCATCTCGCCTATCTCGTTTATCTTTTCCGCGTTTTTGTGCGGGCTGATACTGAGCGTCGTGGTGAAAAAAGCAAACCCGTTGGTCACGGCGAACTGCGCGGTTTTTCCGAGCCGCATCCGGTAGCATATTTCGCAGCGGTCCCCGCCCTCCGGCTCGTCCTGGAGGCCGGCCGTCGCCCGAAACCACGCGTCCACCTCATAAGCGGCCTTATGCAGGATGACGCCTATCTTGGCGGCGTATTTTTCCGCCTCGTCGAGCCGCGCCTTATACTCTTCCTCAGGATGGATGTTCGGGTTGTAAAAAAATAACTCTACGTCGAACTCATCCTGCAGGGCTGTTATCGGGTAGGTGCAGCAAGGCGCGCAGCAGACATGCAAAAGTAATCTGGGCTTCTCTGGCACAGGGATATTTTATTACTTCGCGGGCGGAAACTCAACCGTTTTGTTTGTCGAGGCCTGACGTCGAGCCTAAGGCGCGGGTTTACCCGTCGCCTTCAGGCTCTCGTTGGGCTTGCGATTCTCAAAGGAAATAACCTTCACGCGAAGTTCTTCATTAGGAGACTGATAGAAG
>JBAZFB010000041.1 GCA_041653595.1 Candidatus Omnitrophota bacterium
GACTACGAGTTTGATAGGCCAGGTGTGTAAGGCCCGTAAGGGTTTCAGCTGACTGGTACTAATCTGCCGAAAGGCTTGACCACTTATTAATTTGCTGGTTTAATTGCATTATTGATTCTGTTCGTAGTGACAGGTCGCGACCTGTCACTACATAAAGACATTCCGGAGTGATATTACTGGAGGGGAAACACCCGTTCCCATTCCGAATACGGAAGTTAAGCCCTCCAAGGCCGATGGTACTCTGCTGGCAACGGCATGGGAGAGTAGGTAGTTGCTCCGGTTATTATTTGAAAAGGGGCGAGATTTAATTATCTCGCCCCTTTTTTTGTAGTCGACCATTCTCCGAGAAGGGGGGGGCGAAAATAAAGAAGTGGAATTCATCCAGGTTTAATAGAAAAACCTTGAAAATATCATATTTAAATGATATAATTAAATAGAAATACGAGACTTGTGAATTTAACCTTAAAATTATAGAGAGGTTAATTTTTTTCCATCATTATGATAAAGTTT
Source organism: Candidatus Omnitrophota bacterium (assembly GCA_041653595.1). Classification (NCBI taxonomy): domain Bacteria; kingdom Pseudomonadati; phylum Candidatus Omnitrophota; species Candidatus Omnitrophota bacterium. The sequence goes on from JBAZFB010000041.1 coordinate 511, forward strand.
AAAAAACCTTATAATTTAAATATCCTGATTATTACGATAAGTTTTTTATATTTTTCGTCGGCATGGTGCTATGCTTCAAACTTATCAAGATATCATTTAAGAGTCCCTATCACAGGCTATGACAGGCTGAACGACGCAGAATCTAAGGTCTTATTAGCTGATTTGAAGAAATTCTTGAATGAAGGCGATGATTGGAATGCCAAGTTGGTCGAATTCGCTGAAGCGATAGGAAAAGACAGGTTAACCGGCATACATGCTTCTCCAAATTTAGGCGGCGATAATTTAAAAAAGTATATCAAGGATTTTTTAGCATACGGCGATCCAATAAGAGAATTAGAAAATATACTTAAGGAAAGAGATGAAAATGCTTCGAAAGCATCAAGACGTTTCATAGTCAAGTCAGCTTACAGGGATCTTCTGGGTTATCCCATAGATATAAAATCATATCCTGTTTCCGAAAGGAAGTTATTGAAGGATCTTTTGATAAAATTGTCCGATAAGCCGCAATTTCATTACGATGCGGGTGATTTAAAGAAAATAGTGAGGATATTCGGTTTAATGTATGACCCAGGAACTTTTGAATACATAGATTCGACGCATAAGGTAAGCGCTTTAATGTACGACGTATGGAGCGCCAGCGAATATTTACACGAGAGTTTAATGCCCCAAAGTAATATAGTAGGGACCATAAGATATGACATTCACAGAAAAAGTAACGCTAAAAAGACATTGGATTTGGTAAGCAATTATCTTAATTTTATAGATACGGGAGAAACCAGAGATCTATTTAAGAGCGCCGATCAGCCTAAAACCGTTGATTTCGATTTAAGAACAAATTATATGAGAAAAGAGAGCAAAGCGCTCGAGGTTTATGAACTTCTCCTGGAGATCAGGAACCAGCTATCGATGCTGGTGACCATTGCTTCCCAGGAAAAACTTAAACTATTGAACATATGGTTGATTAAATCAGAGATGCAAGACTCTCATTTTGTGCAAGAAGCTGCCGTGTTCGCAAAGAGCATAGCCGATACCGATATTGCCGTGACACTGAAACTGATTTCGGACTTTCGCATAAGGCTTAAAGAAAAAATTTTTTCAGCCAGGGGAGCCTACAAATTCGAATTGCTGGAGCTGGATTACGCTATCGAAAAAGTGTTATTATATAATCTGGGAGGGTTTTATGATTTTTTGAACGGTGAAACAGCGGAAAACGGTCTCACAATGCCTGAACTAGCCGGAATCGTATTGGATCTGGGGATTTTGCTGGATTGCGATTATGTCTCTCCCATGTCTACTATAGAATTTGCCGCGGGCCTTTCAGATTTTGAGCATAATACCCTTTCCGAACTTAAGGATATTTGCAAAACCATCAGGGGGCAGTATGAGGCGGCACTAAAGATGTTTAATTATAATTACGGGCCGTTTATTAAAGAGTTGTCTTCGGAAAAAAAAGATATACAGCCCGATTTGGAAGATAAGTTAACCAGGTTTCTCCTAAGACGGGAGTATAGCGTGGAGGCTTTTATCCATGCGACACGGGTGCTTGAGGCGAGACTGCGCGGCGCGTCGGAAGATGACAAAATTTTCCGCAAAAATGCGCCTCCTGTTTATTTTATGCAGATGGAAAACACAGTTAAGCAGTCTTATAAAAACAGTTTATATATTAGAAGATTATACGGCGGCAAAGCGGCTTCTTTAGCCGCAATGGCTAGGCTCGGATTCGCTGTGCCTCAGGCATTTTTCATATCACTGACCACGGATTATGATGAAGAAAAAAATATGGGAGAGTTGAAAAATAATGTAAGCATGCTCGAACAGGCCATAAGCAGGCAAGAAGGCACATCTCTTAAGTTTGGAGACACGAATAATCCCCTATTGGTTTCCGTAAGAAGCGGTTCTTTTCTCTCTTTCCCCGGCGCAATGAATACAATCCCGTTTGTAGGCATAAATGATGAAATAGCGGAGGCTATTGCCGAGAAAACAGGAAACGCGTGGTTGGCATATGACAGCTATAGAAGATTTTTGGAGGCGTATGGCATGTATATACTGAATATGAATTTTAAGATATTTGACGATATGATCGACGCCAAAAAATTGGAGTCCGGCGTGACACGCAAAGAAGAACTAAATGCCCCTGCCATGAAATCGCTGGCTTTTAAATATAAAAAGGCCATAGAAAAAGCGGGTTATAAAGATGAGTTGGAAAGGATATTAAAGGACCCATACCAGGCATTGTCCGCGGCTGTTAAGAATATAAATGAATCCTGGTATTCCCGTGAAGCTATAGCGCATAGAAGACTGAGGGATATCAGCGATGATTGGGGTACGGGAGTCATTGTGCAGAAAATGGTTTTTGGTAATTTTAAAACTAAGAATCCTATCTCAGGGACAGCTGTTATTTTTTCCCACGACAAGTTAGATAAGACCCAGAAGTTGACCGGTGAATTTTATCCTAATGCATACGGCGGGGATATCGTGGGCGGACTTGTTAAACCGTATCCGATAGAGCGCTTTAAAATCTTTATTGGCGAAGAGGAATATATGCAAATAGAAAACTACGTAAAAATCCTGTCCGAGATAAATCGTTTTCCTCAGGAAATAGAGATTACTGTTGAAGAAGGCCAGACAAGATGGCTTCAATTCAGGGATAATGATCTTTTTGTACAGCACGAATACGCACCGTTTTACGTTAAAGAGGAACCTGTATTGACGGGAAGCGGGGTCAGCGGAGGGACAATAACAGGAAAGGTGATATTTAAGTCTAAAGATGCGATACATATGAACAAGAAGGCTGAGGCGAAAGGTCTTGACGGCGCGATTCTAATATTGCGCGAAGCAAAACTTCCCCAGGACATCACTTCGGAAGAATTGGAATCCATAGTCGGCTTTATTTCTGTTTTAGGCGGACCGTCCAGCCACCTGGCGCAATTTACAGCGATCAATGGGAAAACGGCCGTAATCGGCTTATCAAAAGACCTTATGATATCCGAAGATAAAGGATACGCCTGGACAGCCGACGGAGTTGTCTCTATAAAAGAAGGGGATGTATTAAGTATAGACGGAAATCCTTCAAGCGGTAAGATATATAAAGGGGCGCTGGAAAAAATAAAGAACGGAAGCATTGCGAAGCAGCCGGTTGAAATCCTATCTTGCATTTAGCTTTATAACCTGCATATTCCTGCCTTATGGTATATACGGCAAAGATTAAAAAAGCGTTCAATTTAAAGATCCCATATTTCCTGATAATCACCTGGCTTATAAACAGCGCTGCCTATGGTATGGATTTTTCAGGATATTCCCTGCGAGCTTCTGCCGGATCGGCCTGATCTGCGCAAGGGGAGAAACGGACAGGCTGAAGAATTTACAGATTTACCTGGAGGATTCCTTAAGGAGATTGCGTAGAACGGAAAAATCTTTAGGGCTTTACGGGGATAGGGGTTTATGTTATAATTAAAATCCAAAACAAGGAGGTCCACCTTGGCGGATTATACTATTAAAGATATAAGGAATATAGCTTTAATATCCCATGCAGGAAGCGGTAAGACGAGTTTTGCAGAGGCGATAGTGTATAACGCAGGAGCCTCTAACCGTTTTGGCAAGGTAGATGACGGTACAACCGTAAGCGATTACAGCGAAGATGAGATAGAGAGAAAAGTCTCCATAAGCGCGAGTATCCTTAGTTTTAAATATAATAATAAAAAGATAAACATGATAGACGCGCCTGGCTACGCTGATTTTATGGGCGAAGTGCTTTCGGCGCTGAACGCGGTTGACAGCGCCGTGCTTCTCGTGGACGCTCATGACGGGATCCAGGTTGGGACAGAAAAGACATGGTCCATGGCGAGCGACATGGGCCTGGCCCGCGTTATATTTTTAAATAAATTAGACAAAGAGAACGTTAATTTTTACGCGATAGTGGATTCCATAAGAGAAAGGTTCGGAAAGTCCTGCGTTTTGGTCAATATGCCTATAGGGGTCGGCCCGGATTTTAAAGGCGTCATTGATCTGTTGGATGCAGGGGCGAACGGCCGTTCGCCCCTACCTGACGGAGAAGATAAAGAAAAGGCGCTGGAATTAAGAGATGCGTTGATTGAGGCAATTGCCGAGAAAAACGACGATCTTTTGGAGAAATACCTGGAAGGCAAAGAACTGACGCCCGAGGAAATAAAGAACGGGTTTAAAAAAGCTGTTTCAGGCAAAGAACTTTTCCCTATTTATTGCGGCTCAGCCACGTTGAATACAGGCGTGAAGGAACTTATGGCAAGTATCTTTGATATACTGCCGTCGCCATCCGACGTTAAACCCAGGAACGCCAAAGATCCGGATACGAATCAGGACAAGGAGTTGAAACTCAACGGTAATGGGAATTTCA
>JBAZFB010000042.1 GCA_041653595.1 Candidatus Omnitrophota bacterium
CCCTAAGTCGCCGACTACGGCTCTCAGGGTAGTCGTAGCGATACCCTGAGACGCTGCCGCGAAATTGCCTACCTGTATGACGCTCTTGTCCGGGTCGATGACCTTCCAGTAGATAAGGAAGTCTATCGATATCGGTGCGTTATCCTTGGTGATGCACGTCTGCTGGGGTATCTCGAGGAACAGCTCCCTTAAGTCCACATTTATGGCCTGGTCCAGGATCGGGATAAGAAATACTATTCCCGGGCCCCTCTGGCCGATCGAGCGGCCGAGCCGGAAGACCACAAGGCGCTTGTATTCCCTGACGATCCTTATAGAATTCGAAAGTACTATTATCCCGACTACAATTAGAAAGAACAGGATCATTCCGCTGATAGCCATTTATAGCCTCGCTTTCTTTACTTTTATGACAAGCCCGTCGACCGTATCGACCTTAACTTTTTCGCCGCTCTTTATCGTTCCTTCCAGTGATTCGGCGTACCAATCTTCGCCCTTTATATGTATGATCCCTTTAGGGACAAGGTCTGTCTTCGCTTCGCCGATCGCGTCGGCAAGGCTCTCGGTCCCTGAAGAGGCCTTGCGTTTCTGGGACTTAAGGATGAGCGGCAGCACAAAGGCCATTAGGCCGGTCGTGCTTATTACCATCGCCGCGATGAGCGCTTTCGAGAGCTTCGCGAACTGCGGGTCGGCCTTAAAAAGTATGAGCGATCCGAAAGTCAGCGTCAGGATGCCGCAGACGGTCAGCACGCCGTGTGTCGGCGCCTTGACATCGAGCACGAAGAGCACAAAGCTGAGCAGCATCACGATCAGCCCCGTGTAGTTGACCGGCAGGGAACCCATCCCGATGAAGGCGAGCGCAAGGCTCGCTATGCCTATGACGCTGCCGATCGTTACGCCGGGCGTCGCTATCTCGAATATTATCCCGTAGAACCCTATAACAAGGAGGAGGTAGACGATATTCGGGTCTTTCAGCGCATTCAGTAATCCACCAAGAGTATTTGCATCCATTTTTTGCCTCCACGATTAGGTATGTAGAAATATACCATCACGGCAGGGCAATGTCAACCCTAACAGAAGGGTTGACGACGGGGCGGTTAAGTGATATCATTTTATCCTTATCCAAGAGGAAATCTATGAGTGGGGCTGTAGCTCACCCGGGAGAGCGCCTGCATGGCATGCAGGAGGTAAGGGGTTCGATCCCCCTCAGCTCCACCATTTTTTTGAAATAACCTAAGGGCAAAATGACCAAGATCTGCTCCGAGTGCAAAAGGGAATTCAGCGCGTTCGAGAGCTTCCGGCTCTCTTTCGATGTCTGTCCTGACTGCGGGGGCGCGGTCGTGCCGAAAGAGGCCGATATATGGGATTCGAAATATGTGACCATATTCGTCGCCGACGAAAGGGGCGAAGCCGAAGAGGTAAGGCGCAGGCTGGACATAAACAAGATATCGTATGTCACCCGCGGCGACTGGGAATCGCAGAAAGTTTATATAGATTTTCTTGTGAAGGAAGACGAGGCAGAGGAAGCAACGGCCCTTCTTAAAGATATCATAGATGCCGAGGCCGTTCCGTCGGCGCCAAAGGCGGTCTTCGACCAAAGCCAGACCGACGACGAAGGGCCGAACAAGGTAACGCTCCTGATACTCGCTTTTGCCGTATTTGCGTTCCTGGCGATATTGTTGAATTACCTGGTGAAAAAATGAAACTCGGCGTCCACGTATCCATAGCAGGGCATATCTATGAGGCGGTCGACAGGGCAGCCTCGCTCGGCTGCAACACGTTCCAGATATTCAGCCGCAACCCGCGCGGCTGGGAAGCGCTCGCCCTTGTGCCTGCCGACGTAGAGGAATTCAAGAAGCGCCGCAAGGAAAAGAAGATATCCCCGGTCGTCGTCCACATCCCTTACCTTATAAATCTCTGCTCGGGCGATGACGCGCTCTGGAGAAGATCGGTCGACGCTTATATAGAGGACATAAAACGCGCCGATACGCTCGGGGCGGATTATTTCGTCACGCATCTCGGGAGCCCGAAAGATAAAGGCCGCGATTACGGGATCGAGCGGTTCTCGAAAGGGATGGTCGAGGCGGTGACCAGGGTGAAATCCCGCCTGAGCGGGACTAAACAGGGCCTTATGATACTTTTGGAGAATACCGCGGGCGGCGGCGATTCGATCGGCTCGAAGTTCGAGGATATCGCCGAAATAATAAAGAACGTCAGGGCGAAGACCGGCGTCGACGTCGGGATGTGCCTCGACACCGCTCATACGTTCGAGGCGGGGTTCGACGACAGCACCGGAGAGGGGCTTGAAGCGACCTTAAAAAAGATTGATTCCACCGTAGGGCTTGGTAAGATAAAGGTCGTACACTTTAACGACTCGTTGAGCGAGATGGGCTCGCATAATGACAGGCACTGGCATATCGGCAAGGGCAAGATCGGCGCCGGCGGTATGAAGCGCATAATAAACCACCCGAAGTTGAGGGGTTGCGCGTTCATCCTCGAGACGCCGAAAGAGACCGAGGACGCCGACAAAAAGAATCTCGCGGCCGTAAGGAAGATGAGAAAGGATTAGATGTACGATTTCAAGGCGATAGAAGAGAAGTGGCAGAAGGAGTGGGAGAAGAGCGGGACTTTCAAGGTAAAGACCGACCCTGCCAGGAAAAAATATTACCTCCTCGAGATGTTCCCGTATCCTTCGGGCCGCATCCATATGGGCCATGTCCGCAATTATACGATAGGCGACGTGGCCGCCCGCGTCAAGATAATGCAGGGATATAACGTCCTGCATCCGATGGGTTATGACGCGTTCGGCCAGCCGGCAGAGAACGCCGCCATCAAGAATAAAAGCCATCCCGAGACCTGGACTTTAAGCTGCATAGACAATATGAGGAAGCAGCTCAAGAAGATGGGCCTCTCGTACGACTGGGACAGGGAAGTCTCGACGTGCCTTCCGGATTATTACCGCTGGAACCAGTGGATATTCCTGAAGATGTTCGAGAAAGGCCTCGCCTACAAAAAAGCCGCCGTCGTCAACTGGTGCCCGGATTGCGAAACGACGCTCGCTAACGAGGAGGTCATAGACGGGAAATGCTGGCGGTGCAAGAAAGAAGTAAAGCAAAAGGATCTCGAGCAGTGGTTCATCAAGATCACCGCCTATAAGGAGAGGCTGCTCGATGACCTTGAGGGCCTGAAGTCGTGGCCCGAGCGCGTCATCACGATGCAGAAGAACTGGATCGGGAAGAGCGAGGGAGTCGAGATATTCTTCAAAGAAAAAGAGAGCGGCGGGGTCATTCCCGTATTCACGACCCGCCAGGATACCATATTCGGATGCACTTATGTCGTGCTTGCGCCCGAACATCCGCTTGTCAAAAAATTAATAGCAGGGAAGCCTCAGGAAAAACAGGTTCTGCAATTCATCGAGAAGGTCTCTAAAGAGAGCAAGGTCGTCCGTGTTGCCGCTGATGTCAAGAAGGAGGGTATTTTTACAGGCGCGTACGCTATTAACCCGGTCAACAATGAGCCGGTCCAGATATGGGTCGCCGATTACGTCTTGATGGAATACGGCACCGGCGCGATCATGGCTGTCCCGGCGCACGACCAGCGCGATTTCCTTTTCGCGAAAGAGCACAAACTTCCGATGCGCGTCGTCATCCAGCCTAAAGGTGAGACCCTTTCGGTCGATAAGATGGCCGAGGCGTATGAGAATGACGGAGCGCAGGTGAACTCGGCGCAGTTCGACGGCATTCCCAATAATGAAGCCAAGAAAAAGATCGCCGAATGGATGGAGAAGACAGATATCGGAAAGCGGACGGTCAATTGGCGGCTCCGCGACTGGCTTATCTCGCGCCAGCGTTATTGGGGGACGCCGATACCGGTCGTATATTGCGAGAAATGCGGGGTAGTCCCCGTGCCCGAAAAAGACCTTCCTGTAGTCCTTCCTGAAAAAGTCGAGTTTACAGGCAAAGGCGGGAGCCCGCTGGCCTCGGTCAAAGAATTTACCGGCGCGAAATGCCCGAAGTGCGGAGGCAAAGCGCGCCGCGAGACCGACACGATGGCGACATTCATCGATTCGTCGTGGTACTTCTTGAGATTTTGCTCCCCGAAGTACGATAAAGGGCCGTTCGATAAGGAAGACGTTAAATACTGGATGCCGGTCGACCAGTATATCGGCGGTATAGAGCACGCGGTATTGCATCTTTTATATTCGAGGTTCTTCACGAAGTTTCTCCAGGACCTCGGCCTCCTTGGTTTCGGCGAACCGTTCCAGAAGTTGTTGACGCAAGGCATGGTCTTGAAGGACGGCGAAGTGATGTCGAAATCCCGCGGCAATATCGTCGATCCCGACGAGATAATCGGCAAATACGGCGCGGATACAATGCGGTTATTTATACTTTTTGCCGCACCACCCGATACGGAACTCGAATGGGAAGAGCGCGGCACCGAAGGCGCGTTCAGGTTCTTAAACCGGGTCTGGCGCATACAGGAAAACCTGAAGGAGAAGGCCGATCC
>JBAZFB010000043.1 GCA_041653595.1 Candidatus Omnitrophota bacterium
CCGAGGATATCGAACTCGTGGATATTTCCAGATCCTCGCCATTCAACGCGATCATTTTTTCCTGATCTACGCCGAGAGTGTTTAGTACGTATAAAATCATATTTTTAAGGTTGGACTGGGTATGAGCCGCGTATTTTTCTTTACCGCCCTCGGTACCGGAGGTCCTGTATTCTTTAATATCCTGGGATTCCTTGCTGGACGTGATAATTACTGTCTTATTTTTTGCGCCTGTTTCTTTGTCTTCTTTTACATATACCCTGGCAAATAATTTTTCTCCTGATTCATTATCTGTTATATAACCTGAGGATACCATTGTGCCCAGGTTTTCATCTACGGAATCGCCGAAGCCTATCCTGTTGAACGCCGCCTCAAAAGACTCTGATGCCAGATTACGGAAAAGCCGTATTCTCCAGTCGCTTTTTCTCGGCTCGCCTTTATTTTCATTGAGTTTCTCAAACAGATTCCCCAGGGAGGTTATGATCAAAATGCCCGCTGATCTAAGGAACGCCATGGAACCGAGTAAAGGAGTGGTTTGCATAAAAACAAACTCGCCGGATTTCGTCTCATACCAGCCTTTTTGATCACCCTGGTAATTCCATATCATGGAGAACACAAGCGATGTGCCTGAGCCGCCTGGTTCGCGCGTAAGCCGGTCAACAGCATAATCTTCCAGGGTCTGGAATACAGCGCGGTAAAATGCTTTTTCCAAAAGCCCGAAAAAGCTCAATTTCCCGGCTTGCCACGCGCCTACAAGGTTCTCATTCAGCCCAAGCGCGTCTTTTATTGCTCCCAGAGTAGAGTTATAAATGTCTTTAAGGACCTCCATTGTTTGCTCAATCACGTTTGTGGATACGGATAAAATCGTGGCCAGCGCGATTATGAAAACTTGCCCGAAATTCAGGTCCTTGAAGAAATTTTTATCAAATCCATTTATAGCCCAGAGGATAAGGGTAGTTACGCTGGCTGTCAAAAGTCCTTTGACTATCATATCGCCTATGGTAACGGTAGCTGCTTCAGCTGTTGCTTCGCCTGCGCCTCCTATCCAGTCCATAGTTTCCCCTAAGCCATATCCAACCCCTTGAGCCAATATAGATATGCCCCAACTTTTAAGGAAGTCCTGTAAAAACATGTCCCAACTTGCCTTATCAAAACCAAAGCGGATAGAATTCGCTAAATATGAGGTAAGGGTTGTAGCAAGCGCCACAAAGAATGCCACTACTACAATAGTCGCGATTGTCACGGCCGCGGAAACAGACATAACTGAAACAAGAATTGAGGCTAACAGAGGGCTGGTTGTTCCTGCGGTAAGGATTCCTGTGACAATCCCTGCTATAGCCACCGCAAGTATTGTAAGTATGCGGCCCAGCGTCCATTTCTGTTCATCCCATTTATTGGAGGTTGCTTCAGCCTGGCCTACTCTTATACCATTCTTATCGTAAGAAAACGTCGTTGTATCTGTCTGACCGCCATAGGCGTCATCTGTTTCCCAACTGGAAACAGTCGTGATCTTTACTATCACTCCTGTTGTCTTATCGCGCTCTATTTTAATGGTAGCTGACTGGTCAACACGATCCCCGTCGTCATTAATATACCAGCCGCTGGTGCCTATTACATCACCGTTTACGTCATATTTGAATTCCTTCCACGCGAGATCATGATGCTTGCCGCTTTGTTCTCTCAGGTCTTTTAAGCTTGAGCCTGAACCTCCCTGGGCGCCGTCACCTATCTGATAATATCCTGTTATCTGGCCGGCGCCATTATAAGTAATACTCCATCTCTGGAAATAATACCAGTAGCCGTTTACTGTGCCGCCTTCCCTGAAAGCCGCAAGCTTCATATGTGAATTATAGGCCATGTCTATCTGAACCGTATCGAACCAGACTTTGGTCATCTTCTCAGTGCCTTCTTCATAAGTTCCTATGACCGTCTCGAAGGTCACATAATCATCCCCGTTACCAAACCCATCCTCATATACATAACCAAGAAATTCACCCTGGTAATAGACCGCCCTTTTACCCGTCCCATCTGATTCACCTATGGTGCAATTTTCAAGCAGCCACTCTTCGCTTGTAGTGAAGATATCGATTATGTTGCCGTTTTCATAAGTATAACCTGGGTTCTCAAAATCATACCTATAGCCTGTAGTATGGCTCCATATTACTTCTCCGGCTGAATTATATTTATAGGTAACAACATTAAAATAAGGCAATCTTCCTTCAGGATCAACCCCGTGTTCAATATAACCAGATACATTACCGCTTTCATTGTAGAAAAATGTCTTTTCTGAGAAATATGCTACAGGGTGCAGGTGAATATCGTCCCCAACACCTTCCCAAACCCAGTTGCCGTCTACATATTTTTGTGTACTGACAGCTGAATAACTGTATACCAGCTGTCCAAATGCATTATATTTCATGCGGTAATCTTTACCGTCTTTCTCTAATATAAGATTGCCGGTAGCATCTTCTCCGTATACGCCTTCATAAGTTATATAATGCTGATTTAAAGGCGATTCGGCGCTGACATCAGCAGTGTTGCCTCTGCCAGTTCCAGTATTTCTTAATCTTGAACGCCCTTCGCCCCTTGTCTCAGGAGAAGATGCCGTATCATTTTTCCATGTCTCTGTCTTACGCGCTATTATCTGGCCGTATTCGTTATAGGTGATATTAGAGACTTTGTTTATAGTGACGAGCGTGCCTTCAGTAATCATTTCTGCATATCCGATAAGGCGGCCAAACTCATCATATTCGAGGTCTTCCTGATAAATAACAGTCGGATCATCTGAAGTGTTTATGGTTGGTATTTCCGACAGGTCGGTATTCTTCTTGAACCACTCCGCAGCCACTTTAAGCTTATTTTCATAAGATAAAGAATCCCAAAGATTAAAGCCAAGTACCTTATATTCAAAAGTGCGGCCGTTTGCAATGGCTGAACGCGCCAGGGCATTGGCTTTTTCCTCGTCCGAAAGCTGGGCCCATGCCTCAGGCGTATATTCAGCGCCTATCTTGTAGCTTGTTATATCCTGGGATTTTATTTTCCAGACGGTAACGCCGTTCGCCAGGGTTACAAGTTTATACTTGATGTTCCTGTGCTCATAATAAGTCCAGATGGAAGGCGTGGCGCTGGACCATATCTTTTCATCATAAGATATCAACTGGCCGTTCGAATATTTGGAATCTGTCCTTTCGGTAATAGTCTGTTCGTTAAGATTTATAGTGACTTCCGAGGTAAAGGCCTCTAAAGTTATGTCATTTGAAAGCTTGGCTTTCCCTCCCCACAGAACGCTTATTAACTGGTCCCGGGTAAGCTGATATTCTTTTACAGTCCCGTCTTTGGTTTTTATTTTAACTATTACGCTATCCATGCCCTTATTGCCGGAATCCTTGAACGCGTACATTACCAGTGCCTGCAGCCACATGGTCTCGGAAGATTCATTGGTGAGTTTATTGCCCTCGCCTTTATGCGAATTGTAATACTCCATTACGGCAATGGGATCCCAGCCCATATCTGCCATAAACTGGTTTATATCATACAGGTTCTCCACTGTTTTCCCGTTCCTGCGGAAATCAGTTACTGTTTTTTCAAGTTCCCCTGTAATAGCGTTGTAATAATTAGTGACCCTGGTTTCATTAACAACATAACATCTCTCGCCGTTGGAGCCTATTGTAAGGACCAGGAGCGTTTCGTGCTGTTCTTTTACCTTAGCCTGGCCCGCTATTATCTCAAAGGTAATCGTACCTGTAGGATCATCACTGCCCGCTATTACCATGTCGAATATTTTTTCGAGGGCGGCCCTTGTCATATTGTTCAGGCTGATTTCCTCGCTGAATTTTATATCTATCGCCGCATTCATGAGGTAATCTTTAAGGCTCGTTTTTGTGACAAAAGAAATCTGGCCATCCATGTTCCTGACCAAAGTGAATTCAAGCCCGAATATGCTTCCGAACGGTATTTCGCTTATAATATTGTCGACCTTTTGTTCAAAAGTGGTATTTTTATCCCATCCGTATTTCTGGGAAATAGCGTTATAATCAAGCCCGTTAGCCTTAAGGAATTTGCCCAGGAAAAT